>JAMFSI010000008.1 GCA_026225215.1 Sphingomonas palustris
TCGACGGGCCCTTCGCCAGCTTCAACGGCGTGGTCGAGGAACTCGACTTCGACAAGAGCCGGGTCAAGGTGTCGGTGTCGATCTTCGGCCGTGCGACGCCGGTGGAACTCGATTTCGAGCATGTCGAACGGGCCAAGTAAGGGTTTTCAGCAAGTTTGAAGGGTTAAGGTGCGAGGGGTGTCCCCCTCGCGCTCCCCGTCATTTTGGTGCGTCAGCCAGGATGGCTGATCAGCGGTCGAGTTCGGTTTCCTTGAAAACCGCGATCGCAGACACCGGCTTCATCATGACCAGCGGGATCAAACGGTCCGTGCTCTGCTGATATTCGGCATAGGGCGGGTAGATCGCAACCATCTGCTCCCAGACCCGCTGCCGCTCGGCGTCGGCGGGTTCGCGCCAGGTGGCGCGAAAGGCTTGCGTGGCTACCTGGACCTCGATCTCGCTCGCCGCGGCGATGTTGAGATACCAGGCAGGATGCGCCGGCGCGCCACCCTTCGAGGCGACGATCACGATCTCGCCTTCGACCATGCCGTAGATGAGCGGCAGGATCAGCGTGCGTCCGGTCTTGCGGCCGACATGCTTGATCAGACAAATTGGTTGATAGCCTTCGTCGTTGATCGGGCCGAAATCATAGAAATGACCCTCCGCGCCGCCGGATCGAAGATAGCGGAGAAGATGCTGCTCCTGCCATTCGTACATGCTGGGCGGGGTGGTGTCGGTGGCGCTCATCGAGGCTTTCTCCGCTAGGGCGTGAGTCGTGCCGGGGCAGGGCGTCGCGGCTGGCTTACCTTAGCCAAACGCCGGGGAGGGCGAAAGGGTCAGCGGGATGCGCTGGGTGATGTAAATTGATGCTTGCCGGGCGCGTGAGGTTGGTTCTTGAGCGAATCTCAATTGAGATGCATAATGGGCGAAATGGAGAAATGAGGATGGCCGCCCAAACATCGATGTTACACATCCGCGTTGACGATAAACTTAAGGCGGACGCGGCCGAGACACTTGCCAATTTCGGCCTTTCGCTGTCGGACGCGGTTCGCATGTTCCTGACCCGCGTAGCGAAGGAGGGCGGCTTGCCCATCGGCGTGACGACCGACCCGGAGGCCCATGATGCATGGTTCCGGGCGAAGGTAAGCGAGGCGCTGGCGGGCAGAAATGCAGGGATACCGCATCAACAGGTCATGGACGAAGCGCAAGCGCTGATCGACAGAAAACGGCTTGCCTGAACTGGAATGGCAGGAATCGGCTCGTGCCGATCTGCTGGCGATCGTCGATTACATCTCGGATGACAACCCCGATGCTGCGCAACAGATCAAAGATGATATAGAAGCCAAAGTTGCCAAGCTTTCTGGTCATCCAAGGATTTACAAGCCCGGAAGAGTCGAGGGGACGCGGGAAATGTTGGTGCGGGCCAACTACATCGTCGTCTATGCAGAAGACGCTTTAATAGTTCGCATCCTCCACGTTCTCCACGCAGCCCAGCAATGGCCGCCACACCGTTAGGGGGAGCCGGCGTAAGTGGAGGGATCTCCTTGAACCGCTCCCACCTAAATATCCGACATTCTTACAGTACTTGTGCGAGCCAGGTAACTGCACAATTGAGCCTGCGACGCCTCGAAATCACGCAAGGCTCAAGTGATACGCAACGCTGACAGTATCGGGGTCTGGGGCAATGGCCCCAGAATCTTCCCCTTCCTCTTTCCCTTGCACTTTCACCCAAACGCCCCTAAGGGCCGCGCTTTCCGGCGCAATCCGGGGAAGTTTTGCGGGAGAAGGGTCCGGTTCACCGGGTAGCTCTTTGCCTGACCGCTCACTCTGAGGCTCGTTTTATCGAACGCAGCCAACAGGAAGAAAGGAGGCCCTCGTGGCCAAGAAAATCGACGGTTACATCAAGCTGCAGGTATCTGCGGGCGAGGCCAAGCCTTCGCCGCCGATCGGGCCGGCGCTAGGTCAGCGCGGCGTCAATATCATGGAATTCTGCAAGCAGTTCAACGCTGCCACGCAGGAAGTGGACAAGGGCACGCCGCTGCCCACGATCATCACGGTCTATTCCGACAAGTCGTTCACCTTCGTCACCAAGACCCCGCCGGCGACCTTCTTCATCAAGAAGGCGCTCGGGCTGAAGTCGGGTTCGAAGGAGCCGGGCAAGCTGTCCGCTGGCACCATCACGCGCACGCAACTGGCCGAAATCGCCAAGTTGAAAATGGCCGATCTCAATGCCAACGACATCGAGCAGGCCGCCAAGATCATCGAAGGCTCCGCGCGTTCGATGGGCTTGCAGGTTGTGGAGGGCTGATCCGATGACAAAGCAAACCAAGAATCAAAAGGCGCTGGCCGCCAAGTTGGGCGACAATCTAAAGCTCTATGGCGTCGATGATGCGATCCAGACGCTGAAGGACCTTTCCACCGTCAAGTTCGACCAGTCGCTGGAAGTGGCGCTGAACCTGGGCGTCGATCCCCGCCACGCCGACCAGATGGTGCGCGGCATGGTCACGCTGCCTTCGGGCACCGGCAAGGACGTTAAGGTCGCGGTGTTCGCGCGCGGTGACAAGGCCGACGCGGCTTTGGCAGCGGGTGCCGACAAGGTCGGCGCTGAAGACCTGCTGGAAGACATGCAGGCCGGCAATCTCGATTACGGTCGCGTCATTGCCACGCCCGACATGATGGGTATCGTTGGCCGTCTCGGTAAGTTGCTCGGCCCCAAGGGCCTGATGCCGAACCCGAAGCTGGGCACGGTTACTCCGAACGTCGCTGAAGCGGTGAAGGCAGCCAAGGGCGGCCAGATCGAATTCCGCGTCGAAAAGGCCGGCATCATCCATGGCGGCATCGGCAAGCTGAGCTTCAGCAATGAAGCGCTCAAGGCCAATTTCGACGCCTTCGTCGATGCCATCGTCAAGGCCAAGCCGGCCGGCGCCAAGGGCAAGTATTTGCGCAAGGTGTCGGTATCGTCGTCGATGGGCCCTGGCCTGAAGATCGACGTCGCGGAAATCCACGGCAGCTGATTTTCGATCAGAATAGCGGAAGGGCTGGGAAGGGAGACCTTTCCGGCCCTTTTTCTTTGCCTATTCCCTTTCTTGAAGCTTTGCTGTACAAGTGTTCAGCAAAGAGAAGCTATGGGATGAGTCGCATGTCTATCCGCTTTGAAGATATCAAGCCGTTGATCGGTTCCACTGTCCACGTCGATAGGCGGGACGAGCTGTTTACCGAGGAGGCAGCCAAAGCCTGCCGGGCCAAGCTCGAAGAGCGCGGCGTGCTGGTGTTTCCGCAACTCAATCTCGATGACGAGGAGCAATTGCGTTTTACCGACCTGCTCGGCGAACGGATCAAGCTGACTCGCGATTCCTCGACGCAGGAGACCGACGAGGACGTTTACCAGGTCACGCTCGATGCGAAGATCAATCGTCAGCCGGAATATGTGCTGGGCACGTTTTTCTACCACATGGATGGCATCACCGTGGACATGCCGCCGCCGTTTGCCACCTTGCTGTCGGCGCGCCGGGTTTCGGCCACTGGCGGCGAGACTGAATTTGCCAGCACTTATCGGGCCTATGAGCATCTGCCCGAGGAAGAAAAGCGCGCCATTGCCGACCTCAAGGTCAGGCACTCGGTGGCCTCCAGCCTGCGCCCGATCGCCGATGCCATTCCCGAAGCGGACCGCGAGCGGGTCACCTCGATCGGTGTGATCCACGAGCATCCTCTGGTCTGGACGCATAAATCTGGCCGCAAGTCGCTGGTGATCGGTTCCTCCGCCGATTCGGTGGTCGGCCTGCCCATCATTCACGGGCGCGCGCTGATTGCGCGGCTCAACGAATGGGCCGGCCAGCCGGATTTCTCGCTGCGGCATAAGTGGCAGGCCGGCGATTTCGTGATCTGGGACAACACCGGCGCGCTGCATCGCGCGCTGCCTTATGATTTCGATTCGGGCCGGATGATGCACCGCACTTCGATCGCGGGGACTGAATCAGTCGCGGCATAGTGTCTGATCCGAAACATTGTTTCGGATCAGATTAATATTTCTCCCCCAGTTTGGCATGATCCCAACTGATCGTCCGCTCGGGCGTGAAGCGGATCGCGACACGCTTGTTCATCGTCGAATCGATCTGTGGCTGGATCGAACTGCCGGGCGCGGCGACGCTCTGCCGCTTGCGGCCAAAGGCTTCGCGGCAGCGCTCGAACTCGGGGCCTTGCGGGATGATCTCGGCGAGGGCGTAGATGATCACCGACTTCATTTCGTGGTAAGTGGCGCCGCTTTCCACGAGCAGCGATGCGCGTGGATCACGCTCGATATTGCGGACCTTCTGGCTCTTGGCGAAGGTCAGGATCACCAGCCGCCCCGCCTCGTCGATGCCGAAATTCATCGGCATCGGATGCGGGAAACCACCGGGTCCGTTCGATACCACAATCAGCCGCTGCTGCGAGGCGAGGTAGGTCGATACCTCCTCGGGCGACATCGCGATAAGTTCGCGGCGTGATGGCATGCGATTTTCTCCCCGATCAGTTTTTGGTTAGTAGATAGAAACCTCACGCCCGCCCGGTCGCGTCCGACAGCAGTGCGGGATCGATTCCTTCGGCCTTCCACGCGGCGGTCCAACGTTGCTCGGCGGGATGCGCGAACAGGATATCGGCGCGACCGGTGGCGGCGTGCCAGCCGTGGCGGCGCATTTCACCGTCGAGCTGACCGGCGCCCCAGCCGGCATAGCCCAGCGCGACCAGCCAGCGGCTGGGGCCCGTGCCCGCAGCGATGGCGCGCAGCACGTCGATCGAGGTAGACAAGGCGCCGAACGCGCCGGCCTCGACCGTACCGATGCCGCTCCAGTCGGGGGTATGCAGGACGAAGCCGCGCTGGGGTTCGACCGGGCCGCCCATATGCACCGGCGCATCGGCGGCATCGCCGTGTTCGATATCGAGGTCGTCGAGCAGCTGGTGCAGGCCGACGCCGGTGGCGAGTTGGCCGATGCCCACGCCCAGTGCACCCTGTTCGTCGTGCATGCATAGCGCGATCACGGCATGGGCAAAGCGCGGGTCGGGCATGCCGGGCAGCGCCAGCAGGAGCCGGCCGGTGAGATATTCGCCTGTGGTCATGCTGCCAAGGTAGAGGCGCTTGGCGGGCTCCGCAACTGCCGGACGATCAGCGCGTGAAGTTGGCGACCGTGTAGCATTCCACCACCAGCGCCAGCGGCTGGCCATCGGGCAGGCGCAGCAACGCGCGGTGCGAGAGGATGGTCTGGGTGGGGCAGCCCGGAGCTGTGCCACGCCGGGAATCGAGCGGGTGGCGAGTGAAATGCAGCGCCGCCACCGCTTTGCCGAAGGGGATGTCGCTGGTAGCCAGCGTGGCGTTCATGGCGGGAGTCAGGCGGCCCGGCAGATACCAGTTATGCGCTTCCGACAACACCAAGGCGCCGCAGGACAAGCGGACGTGGCGATAGCCGATCCCCGCCTCCGGGTTTGCGCCCAGCAATTGGCCGAGGTCGGCGGGGGGCGGGGCATCGGCATCGTGAACCGGGCTGGCGGTGATCCGCGCCGGCTCCGCCAGATGCCGCGCCGCGCACCATTCGCCCAGTGCCGCGGTGGCGCTATCCTGCGCGGCCAGTGTGTGTTCAAAGGCGGGCATCGGCGTTTGCACGCAGCCTGCCAGTAGCAGCGCCAGCGCCGAGAACCCTGCAATCGCGCGGATCATCCTCAAATTCCGCCGAAAATGGCCGGTTTGCCCATCGCTTCCAACCCGGCAATGAGTGCGCGGCTACAAGCTGCCAGCACCTCGGGATCGACTGAGCGAATCACGAAATTGGCGCCGGTGCGGCCTTCGTTCCAGAACGGATAGCTGCCGATCTGAGTGCCGGGATGGGCTCGCTCGGTCACTTGCAACAGCTCGGCGACGACGCTTTCCTGCACCCAGCAGCCGATCGTTTCGGACAGCAGCTTGGAGCCGCCGACCAGCGTGCCGGATAGCGCATCGAGCATGCCTGCGGTGATCGCAGGGACGCCGGCCATGATGAAGATATTGTCGTAACGGATGCCGGGCGCGCCGGTATAGCGGTTGGGGATCAGCGCCGCACCGTGGGGTACGCGGGCCATGCGCAGGCGGGTCTCGGTGAGGCCGCCGCGCGTTTCGTAATAGCCGGTCAGGATGTCGCGCGCTTCGGGGTGAACCACTACGCTCACGCCCAACGCTTCGGCGACGGCGTCGACGGTGATATCGTCGTGCGTCGGGCCGATGCCGCCGGTGGTGAAGAGATAATCATTACGGGCGCGCAGCGTGTTGACTGCCTCGACGATCGCCGGCGTGTCATCGGCCACTACGCGGACTTCCTTGAGGCGGATGCCTTGCAGGCCCAGCCAGATGGCCACTTGGGCGATGTTTTTGTCCTGAGTACGGCCCGACAGGATTTCGTCGCCGATGACGATCAGCGCGGCGGTGTAGATGCGAGGCGATTCGACCATGGCGCTGGGGTAGGTGCTCAGCCTTGCTTCGACAAGTATCAGCGCATGATCTGCAACCAGCCATCATCAATCGGCGCCAGCGCCATTTCGCGGCGACCCGCGAGATGGTCCATGTTGATCCGCCATGGCGCGGTGGTCGCGCTGCGCGGGAGCAGGTGGCGCGACCGTTGCAGATAGCCCGAAGAAAAGGTGGCCAATGGGTCAACCTCGGTAAGGCCATGATCCTCGGGCAGGGTAGGGACCACCCCGCGCGCGCGCCACGCGTCCATCTGATTGATCAGACGGCAAAGATAGCCGCAGACGACGTCCACGCGCAGCGTCCAGCCGGCATTGAGATATCCGAACAGCGCCGCAAGGTTAGGCACGTTCGAAAACATGCAGTCGCGGTACCAGAAACGATCCGCGAAATCGACGGCTGCGCCATCAACGCGAACCGGGATTTGCCCCATGGGTGAAAGGCGCAGGCCGGTGGCGGCGACGATAACGTCAGCGGCGATGCGGCGGCCATCGCTCAGCACGATGCCATCGGGCTCGACCTGAGCGATGGTGCCGGTGACGATTTCGGCGCGGCGCTCGCGCAGGGTGCGATAGAGATCGCCGCCCGGGATCAGGCAGAGCCGCTGCTGCCACGGGCTGTAAGGCGGGGCGAAATGTTCGGGGACAAAGGCGGGGCCAGTCATGCGCCGGGCAAAGCCGGTAAGCCATTCGCCCACGGCCTGCGGCTCTGCGCGCGCCCGGCGGACCAGCATCGCCTGCATCCGCACATTGCGGAAATGAATCAATGCATGCGCCCAGGATGCCGGCAGCAAACGGCGCGCCATGCGGACGAAGCGGTCGTTGGTCGGCATCGGCAGATACCAGCTTGGCGTGCGCTGGAGCATGGTGACATGTGTGGCTTGCGACGCGAGAGCGGGCACCAGTGTCGCGGCCGTCGCCCCCGATCCGATCACTACTATGCGCTTGCCGGTGGCGTCGAAGTCCTCGGGCCAGAATTGCGGGTGAAGCACTTGCCCGGCGAAGCGATCGAGCCCCGGAATCGCGGGCTCATGCGGGCGGTCATGGTCGTAATAGCCCGAGCCGAGGAACAGGAAGCGGGCCCACACCGTCTCGCCGCTGGCCAGTTGCACGCTCCAGCACGCGGCGGCGCTGTCCCAATCGGCGCCGAGCACATGTGCGCCGAAGCGGATATGCGGGGTGATCCCGCGCTGGTCGGCGACCTCTTGCAGATAGGCGCGGATCGTCTCGCCGCTGGCGATGGCGTGATCGCTGCGCCAGGGCGCGAAGCTGTAGCCCAGCGTGAACATGTCGCTGTCGGAGCGCACGCCGGGATAGCGGAACAAATCCCAGGTGCCGCCCAGCGCGGCGCGCCTTTCGAGGATGGCGTAGCGCTTGCCGGGGCAGCTCATGCCGAGATGCGCGGCCATGCCGATCCCGGAAATGCCCGCGCCGATGATCACCATATCAAGCAGGTCGGCGGGCGTGGCGGATGCGGTCAAAGGATTCTCCGAGGGGACAGCGCGATGTGCGACGATTATCGAAACGAGCGGATTCGGACCAGCATCATCGTTTCCCGACCAGGCGGCGCAAATCGAGCGCGGCGCTGATCCCGGCGCTGACCCGGTGTTGATCATAGCCGATGTCGAGCTGCACATTATCGTGCCGGGGCACGACCCAGGCGACAAAGATCGCGGCTCTTGTTTTCGATTCATAATAGAGCGTGGGCGTGATCGTGAGCCGGCTCGTCGGGGTGAAGTTGAACTCGCCGGCATAGGTTTGCGACGAGCGCGACCAGATTACCGTCGTGCCCAGATTGAACAAGCTATTGAACGTGTAGTTTGCCGGCATTTCGAGCACGGTGTGCAATTGATTATCGTAGGACACTTTGAACGACAGCTTCAACTTGGCGCTATTGGCCAGCGCCAGCTTGGCGGCCCAGCTGCTATCGTCCCGATCGACCTCGAGCCCGGTGACGAGACCCAGCCGCACCTCCCTGGTATCGGTACCCACCTCGCCTTGCACCGTGAATTGCGGCACGACATCGGGATCGGAGCCGACACCGGGGCGATCGGCGGTGATCGGTTCGGCCTGGGCCGTGGCGGGCACCAGCATAAGCGCAAGCGCGGCACGGGCGTAAACAGGCGGCATTATCCCGATCCGCGTATCCTTTACTATTCTGGAAACCAAACGAAAAAAAGGCCCAGTCGTTGCCGACCGGGCCTTTGAAGTTTTGGGAGAGGATGCCTGAAAGGCCTGTTCCTTAAGCCGGGAATCGGGCTTTGCTGCAAGTGCGAAAAGCATGGGCTGAGTTGCGATAATTGCAATCGAGAGCGTGACTTCGTTCAGCTTTCAGCAATTGCCCCAAAGAGGTCATGGGCATCGGCGTCCTCGATGGTGACGGAGATGATGTCGCCCGCAGCCAGCGTTTCCGGGACATTCCGCAGGAACACCTGGCCATCGATCTCGGGTGCGTCGGCCTGGCTACGACCGGTCGCGCCGATGTCACCGTCTTCATCGGGCTCGCCGATATCGTCGATGATTACCGACAAGGTACGGCCCACTTTTGCGGCGAGTTTGGCGGCGCTGATCGCTTCGGTCTTTGCCATCAGCCGGGCGTAGCGCTCTTCTTTTACCTCTTCGGGCACTGCGCCGGGCAGATCGTTAGCGCTGGCTCCAGCCACTGGCTCGAAGCGGAAGGCGCCGACCCGGTCGAGCTGGGCTTCATCGAGCCAGTCGAGCAGATATTGGAAATGCGCTTCGGTCTCGCCGGGAAAGCCGACGACGAAGCTCGAACGAATGGCGATATCGGGGGAGATCGCCCGCCATTTACGCAGCCGTTCGAGCACCTTGGCCTCGTTGGCCGGGCGCTTCATCGCCTTGAGCACTTCGGGCGCGGCATGCTGGAAGGGGATGTCGAGATAAGGCGTCAACAGCCCCTCGGCCATCAGCGGGATCACCGCATCGACATGCGGATAGGGATAGACATAATGCAGCCGCACCCACGGCGGTGCGCCTTGCAGGGTGCGCAGCCCGCCCAATTCGCGGGCCAGATCGGTCATATGCGCGCGCACCTGTTGCCCGTGCCACTCACGCGGCTCATGCCCGGTATCGACGCCATAAGCCGAGGTGTCCTGGCTGATCACCAGCAATTCGCGGGTACCCGCCGCGACCAGCTTTTCCGCCTCGCGCAGCACCGCGTCGATGCGGCGGCTGGCCAGTTTGCCGCGCAATTGCGGGATGATGCAGAATGAGCAGGAGTGGTTGCAACCCTCTGAAATCTTGAGATAGCTGTAGTGACGCGGTGTCAGCTTGATATCGATTTCCGAGGGCTGGGGGATCAGATCGATATAGGGGCCCTGGCTGGGTGGAGCGGCCTCATGCACGGCTTCGACCACCGCCTCGTACTGATGCGCCCCGGTTACCGCCAGCACGGCTGGAAAACGCGCTCTTATCGCTTCGGCCTCGTGGCCCATACAGCCGGTGACGATCACCCGGCCATTCTCGTTGATCGCCTCGCCGATCGCGGCCAGGCTTTCCTCCTTGGCGGAATCGAGAAAACCGCAGGTATTGACCAGTACGACGTCGGCGCCGGCGTAATCGGCGCTCATCGCATAGCCGTCGGCGCGCAGCCGGGTGAGGATGCGTTCGGAATCGACCAGCGCCTTGGGGCAGCCCAGGCTGACCATGCCGACCTTGGGGCTGGCGGGGATCGTGGTGGGGGAGGTGTTGCGGCTCATCGCCGCGCCCCTACACGGTACGGGGGTTTTCCGCTACCGTGTAGGTGTGGAGGGGTTTTGGGGGATGATCGGAGCGCCCGTGGTGAAATTTCCCTCCGTCCGTGCTGAGCCTGTCGAAGCACTGTCCTTCTTCTCCCCCGTAGACAGAAAAGCAGTCCTTCGACAGGCTCAGGACGGACGGGGAAGGACTGGCGCCTTGCGTTACCCCGGCGCCATGCCATGTGATACGGACAACCGGATACAGGGCAAGGGGAGAGAGCAGAATGGGTCCAATCAACTGGCTGGCGGTGATACTTTCCGCCAATCTCGCCATCGCCGTGGGCTTCGTCTGGTATGGCCCGCTCTTCGGGGGCTCCGATCTGTTCGGACGCGGCAGCGGCGATGAAGGCAAGGGCAGCGGCCTCATCAGCGGGATCGGCGGCGCGATACTGTTGCAGGCGCTTTCGGCGCTGATGCTGGCACATAATTTCGCCCGATTGGGTCCGGAAAAGCTGGCGGCCAAGCCCTGGCTTTACTGGATGCAATCGGGTGGCATCGCCTTTGCCTTCATCATCCCGGCCTTATGGATCAGCTACGCGCACCAGCGCATTACGCGCCGTGAGGCGCTGGTCGATGCCGGGTTCTGGATGGTGGTCTATCTGGCGTCGGGGACAGTCTTCTGGGCTTTACGGTGATGATTCGGATGATGTGAGCCGGGCGCCGGCTCGACGGCCGCGCGCTTGGCCTGCTCCGGCAGTTCGTCCATCGGGTCCACCGGCTTGTTATTCTTCCGCAACTCGAAATGCAATTCGTCGCGCCGGGCCTTGCCGGTGTGGCCGACAGTGCCCAAGCGTTCGTGGGCATGCACTTCATCGCCCTTGTGCAGGGTGATGCGGCCGAGGAAGCCATAGGCGGATTGCCAGCCATGGCCGTGATCGATGACCACCAGATTGCCGAAGTTCTGCGGCTCCTTGCCGGCGAAGATTACGGTGCCGGCGGCGGCGGCGCGGACAGCGGTGCCGGGCTCGGCAGTGATGTCGATGCCATCGTGGTAATCGGCATCGCCGCGCGCATGATAACCCCGGCTGATCGTGCCCGCCAGCGGCCAGTCGAAACGGTGATGGCCCACCGCAGGCTGATCACTTTTGGCCTCGCTCTTGTCGGTTTTGACGTCAGTTTCGGTCGTACCCGCCGATTCGGTTTTTGGCGGCGCGCTGGGCGCAATTAGCGTCGGGATCAGCAAATCCTGCCCGGTCTTCAGTTTTCCGTCCGGCTTTAGCCCATTGGCGACGGCGATGGCGGAAAAGGGCTCGCCGTAGCGATAGGCGATGTCGAAGCCGGTTTCGCCAGGCTGAACACGGTGATGGCGAGTACGCGGCAGCTTCAGGCGCTGACCGGCGTGGACGTGGTAAGGCCGTTTCAGCCCGTTAGCCTCGGCGATCAGAATGCGCGGCACCTTGGCGCGTGCGGCGACCCCGCCCAGCGTTTCGCCCGGGCGCACGACATGCACGCTTTCCTCATCGAGCGGCACGGTATCTTTGGCTGCGGCCTCGCGGTGCCGCGCTTTGTGATGCGATGCAGGCTCGGTTTTGGCCGATGCGCTGGCGGTGGAGATCGCCAGCACCAGCGCGGCGGATAGCAGCGTTTTCATGAAGGATACCTCGCGCGCATGGCGTCCAGCGATGCCTGATGGGTGAGATCGAGCTGCAGCGGTGTGACTGCAATGAAGCCATCGGCAATCGCCTCCAGGTCGGTCGCGTGGCCGGGGGTGTGCTCGATGCCGTGAAGGCCGAACCAGTAATAGGCATAGCCGCGCGGATCGGTGCCCTCGACCAGCGATCCGCGCGCGTAATCGTGAAAGCCCTGCCGGACCACGCGGATGCCCGAAACCTTATCGGCGGTGAGCGGCGGAAAATTGACATTGACCAGCGTGCGCGGGGCAAACGGCACGCCGAGCAGCGGACGCAGCACCTGCTCGCCCCAATGCGCTGCCGCATCGAAGGGTACGCGGTCGGCCATGCCCTCGGCAGCATAGACTTGGCTCAGCGCGATCGAACGGATGCCCGCCAGGGCGCCTTCCATGGCGGCAGCGACGGTGCCCGAATAGGTGACGTCATCGCCGAGATTGGCGCCGCGATTGACGCCCGACAGGATCAGATCGGGCGGGGCGGGGAGCAGCTTGCGCAGCGCCATGGTCACCGCGTCGGTGGGCGTGCCGCTGACCGAGAAACGCCGCGAATCATGCTCGCGCAGACGCACCGGGCGAGTGAGGGTGAGCGAATGGCCGGCGCCCGATTGTTCCTCGGACGGCGCGCAGATCCAGATATCGTCCGACAGCTTGCGGGCGATCGCTTCCAGCACCACCAGGCCCGGTGCGTGGATGCCATCGTCGTTGGTCAGCAGGATGCGCATCGGATGTCCTTCGTTACGTGCCGGGGACCAGCACGGCGAGGCCGCCCGTATAGGGTCGCAGCGCTTCGGGCACGATCACTGAGCCATCCGCCTGTTGATAATTCTCCAGCACCGCCACCAGCGTGCGCCCGACCGCCAGTCCCGAGCCATTGAGGGTATGGACGAATTCCGGCCCCGGCTTGCGGCCATCGGCGCCAGGCTCGGGCCGATAGCGGGCGTTCATCCGCCGCGCCTGGAACGGCCCGCAGTTCGAACAGGATGAAATCTCGCGATATGCGCCTTGCCCCGGTAGCCAGACTTCGAGATCGTAAGTCTTGCGGGCAGTGAAGCCCATGTCACCCGCGCAGAGCAGCATCTTGCGATAAGGCAAATCCAGCGCCTGCAGGATCGATTCGGCGGCGAGGGTCATTCGCTCGTGCTCGTCGGATGAATCTTCGGGTCGGCTGATCGTGACCAACTCGACCTTGTCGAACTGATGCTGGCGGATATAACCGCGCGTGTCCTTGCCCGCTGCACCCGCTTCCGAGCGGAAACAGGGGGTCAGCGCGGTCATGCGCAAGGGTAATGCGCCGTCAGTGAGAATTTGCTCGCTCACCGCATTGGTCAGGCTGACTTCGGCGGTGGGGATCAGCCAACGGCCATCGGTGGTGCGGAACAGGTCTTCGGCGAATTTGGGCAATTGCCCGGTGCCGAACGCCGCTTCATCCTTCACCAGCAGCGGCGGCGCGCATTCGACATAGCCGTTCTCCATCGTCTGGCGGTCGAGCATGAATTGGCCCAGCGCACGTTGCAGCCGGGCCATCTGCCCGCGCAGAAAGGTGAAGCGCGCGCCCGAAATCGCCGCGCCGGTCTCGAAATCAAGCCCCAGGGCCGGGCCGATATCGGCATGTTCGCGCGGGGTGAAGTCGAACGCGCGCGGCGTGCCCCAGCGCGATACCTCGACATTGCCCGCCTCATCCTCGCCCTTGGGGACATCGGCATCGGGCAGGTTGGGAAAACGCGCCAACTCGTCGTGAAGCCGCGCGGTCAATTCCTTCTCTTCGTTTTCCAGCGCCGGCAGCGTCTGTTTCAGCTCAGCCACTTCGGCCATCAGCGCTGCGGCTTCATCCTCGGCCCCCGTCACTTTAGCGCGGGCCTTGGCCGCGCCGATCGCCTTGGAAGCCTCGTTGCGGCGGTTCTGCGCCTCTTGCATCCGCGTCGCCACCGCGCGGCGTTCGGTGTCCAGCGCAAGGATGGTGGCGGCAGCGGGTTCGACGCCCCGACGCTTGAGTCCGGCGTCGAAGCCTTCCGGATTTTCGCGGATGAATTTGATATCGTGCATGATCGCGCGGGGTATTGGCCTCGCTCAGCGCGGTCAAGTCGTGGCCATTGAAATCCTCCCCGGCACGGGGAGGGGGCCCGCCCGTAGGGCGGTGGAGGGGGCCCGGCTATCATGCCAAACTTACGCCAGAGCATAACGATGGGTGGGCCCCCTCCACCAGCTTCGCTGGTCCCCCTCCCCGTGCCGGGGAGGAATTATGGTAATGCCGTGGCGATACTGCGCGCCATCCGGTTTGACTTTGCCGCGCCGGCGCTTGAACATAAGGTAGCCAGCGGGCTCGAGAGGATAACGAACGGATATGTGGCACAGCCTTACTTCGGATCAGGACCTGTTTCGCGACACCACCGCGCGCTTTCTCGATTCGCACGTCCCGCTCGCGCGGCTGCGCAAGGATTATCGCGACCATCCCGCCGGCTTCGATCCAGCTTATTGGACCAGCGGAGCGGAACTCGGCTGGACGATGTGCCTGGTCGATGAAGCCGATGGTGGCGGCAGCGTCAGCGGGCGCGGGGCGGTCGATCTTGCGTTGATCGCTTATGAATTCGGCCGCCATGCCGCGCCCGGCCCGCTGGTCGATTGCAATGTCGTGGCCGCCGCGCTTTCGGGTCAGGCCGGCGATTTGCAACAATCCGTGCTCGGCGAATTGATCGCCGGCAGCGCCATCGCCAGTTCCGCGCTCGGCGCCGCCCCCTGGCAACGGCCGGGCGAGGCCAGCGTCACCATACGCCGCGATGGCGATGATGTGATTATCGATGGGGCAGTGCGCCCGGTCGAATCGGGCAAGCAGGCGGGGCATCTTCTCGTCACCGGGCGCAGCGAAGGCGGCATGACCC
The DNA here is from genome assembly GCA_026225215.1 of Sphingomonas palustris. Classification (GTDB taxonomy): domain Bacteria; phylum Pseudomonadota; class Alphaproteobacteria; order Sphingomonadales; family Sphingomonadaceae; genus Novosphingobium; species Novosphingobium palustris. The sequence continues at coordinate 14,712 of JAMFSI010000008.1, forward strand.
AGGCGCTGGTCCCGGTCGATGCCGGCGGCATTACCATCCGCGCGCTCAAGGGTATGGATGTCACGCGCCGCTTCGCCAGCGTGACCTTCGATAATGTCCGCGCCCCGGCCAGCGCTTTGGTCGGTGAATTCGGCCGCGCCGACGATCACGTCTCGCGCCAGATCCAGAACGCCGCCGTGATCCTCTCCGCGGAAGCGGTCGGCGCGATGGATGCGGCCTTTGCGATGACGCTCGACTGGGCGTTCCACCGCTACACTTTCGGACGCGCGCTCGCCTCGTACCAGGCGTTGAAGCACCGCTTTGCCGACATGAAAAGCTGGCTCGAGGCGAGCCATGCCATCAGCGACGCCGCTGCCGAGGCCGTGGCCGATCAAACCTCGCTGGCCGCAGAAACCGCCAGTTCGGCCAAAGCCTATATCGGCGAATATGGTCCCGAACTCGCGCAGGATTGCGTGCAGCTTCACGGCGGCATCGGTGTCACTTATGAGCATGATCTGCACTTTTTCCTGCGGCGAGTGACGCTGAACCGGCTGCTGTACGGAACCCCGGCGGACCATCGACGGCTGCTCGCGGCCATCCAGATCGGACAGGAGCATGCGGCGTGAGTGATTTGGCAATCAGCGAAGATCTCCGGGATATCAGCGTCGAGGATTTCCGTCTCCGCGCGCGGGCCTGGATCAAGGCTAATCTCGGTCCGATCCAGCCGTGGGATATCAGCCAGGATTGCGAGAACGACGAGGAAGAGCTGGTCGCGGTGGCGCGGGATCGGGCCTTGCAGCGCAAGCTGTTCGACGGCGGCTTTGCCGGCATCTGCTTTCCGCGCGAATATGGCGGGCAGGGGCTGTCGCCAGCGCATCAGCGCGCCTTCAACGAAGAATTGGTCGGCCACGAATTTCCTTCGCGGTTCGCCGTGCCGACCTTCTCACCTTGCGCGGCGGTGCTGCTGGAATTCGGTACTGCCGAGCAGAAGGCGGCGCATATTCCCGCCATTCTCAAGGGCGATGAGGTCTGGGTGCAGATGCTCTCCGAACCGGGTGGCGGCTCCGACGTTGCCGGCGCGACGACCGCGGCGGTGCGCGGCCAGGATGCGGATGGCGATCACTGGATATTGAACGGCTCGAAGGTCTGGACCTCGCGGGCGTGGTGGGCCGACTGGGGCTTGTGCCTGGCGCGGACCAATTGGAACGTGCCCAAGCACCAGGGGCTGACGGTGTTTCTGCTGCCGCTTCAGCAGCCGGGCGTGGAAATTCACCGCATCGAGCGGCTCAATGGCGAATCGGAAGCCTGCCAGGAGTTCATGACCGATGTCCGCATTCCGGAAAGCGACCGGATGGGCGAGATCGACGCCGGTTGGACGGTGGGCACGCGCTGGATGTATCATGAGCGGATGGGCAGCAATTCGCCCTACGTCACGCGGCCGATCGGCATTTCCAATGCCGCGGCCGAAGGGCCGACGCCGGTGGCGATCGCGCGCCGGGTCGGGCGACTCGATGATCCCGCCGCGCAGGAATTGATTGGTGAGGCGCGCGAACTCGACATCGTCACCCATGCGCTGCGCTCGCGGCTGGCCGATGCGGCGGCCTCGGGCAAGGGCAACACCGACAGCTCGGCGATCGACCGCTTGTTCTGCGGCATCGCCCGGGTGCGCCAGTCGACCATCGCCTTCGAACTCGCCGGCTCGTCTGCCGCCGGCTGGACCGAGGAGGAAGAGGAGGAAACCGGGGCGCAGGGCATGGAATTCCTGATGCGGCAAGTGTCCTGCATCGGCGGCGGCACCACCGAGATCGCGCGCAATGTCATCAGCGAACGCGTGCTGGGCATGCCGCGTGAGGCTTCGGGCGATCGCAATGTGGCGTTCCGCGATGTGCCGAGAGGGCCGGCGCGCGGTTGAACCTGTCTGCGTGTCGACGAAATTTGTCGCTACCGGGCGATCCCGATAGCGGGCGTTGGTCCTAGCTGATAGGTTGCCAGTAATGACTGTGCTTCGGCCTAGAAAACTTGTCCTCGCGGTGGTGGCATTCGCGGCCTCGTTGCCGGCCACGGCATGGGCTGAGCTGGGCGGATCGGTGAGTTCGGTCCAGGTCGAACAATCGCGGATGCGCGCCGGGCTGCGGCACGTAGAACTCGGCACTTATACCAGGCACGAGTTGTCCTTGCCGAACGGCGGGTCGGTGCACGAATTTTCCAACAGCGGCGGTCAGGTCTTCGCGGTGGTCTGGCACGGTCCCGGCAAGCCCGATTTGCGCAGCCTGCTCGGCGCGCATTTCGCCACCTTCCAGGCGGAAGCCGCACCGGGCAATGGCCGCGGGCCGCATTTCCGTCGCCGCCCGATGCAAGTCAATCACTCCGACCTGCAAATCAGGACAGGGGGGCATATGGGCTATTTCTGGGGCGTGGCTTACTTGCCAGCTCAGTTACCGGCGGGTTTTAACACGACCGCGTTGCAGTAGAGTTGCTAAACCGGGGGGATCGGCTGTTGCTGAGGTATTGCCCGAAGATACCGGGATGGGAGGCGGTTATCCGACGCTGGCTGGTGAAGCTGTTTACGGTATTCGTCCTGACCGGCGCGCTTGCGGGCTGCGGCGGGGGCGGTTCCTCGTCACCCACGCCCACCCCATCGCCCACCGTCACCGCGAGTGCCAGCCCGACGCCAACCCCGACACCGACCGCGAATACCGCGACCGTGATCCTGGACGGCGGGCCGTCCGCGTTGAGCACCGGGAAAAACGGCTATACCGCGTTCAACGAACCCTATGTCACGGTTACGCTCTGTGCGCCCGGCTCGACCACCAATTGCCAGACCATCGAGCATGTCATTCTCGATACCGGCTCGGTCGGCTTGCGCGTCCTCCAGCCGGTGCTCAATGCCAGCCTGCTGGCGGCGCTGCCCGAGGAGACCGATAGCTCGGGCAATGCTGTGGGCGAGTGCTATCAATATGTCAGCTCCTACGCCTTTGGATCGGTGCGTCTGGCCAATTTCCAGATCGCCGGTGAAACGGTGGCCAATATGCCGATCCAGGTGATCGCCGACACCGGTGCTTTCAGCAATGTCCCCAATTCCTGCTCGTCGGGCGGGGGAACGAACACGGCTACGATCCAGGATCTGGGCGCGAATGCCATCATCGGCATCGGCAGCACCGCCCCCGATTGCGGCACGCTCTGCCAGGCGGCGGGCACCAATGCCGGCGCAATCTATTATGACTGCCCCACCAGCGGCTGTGCCACCACCATCGCCCGCACCGCCGCGACTACCGCGCCGTTCGAGCAGCTTCCCAACCCCGTCGCCGCCTTTGCCAGCGACAACAACGGCACCATCATCACCCTGCCGGCGGTGGCCCAGGCCGGCGTGGCCACGCTGACCGGCTCGATTACCTTCGGCATCGGCACTCAGACGAATAATAGTCTCAATGCGGCGAATGTGCTGGAACTAACCACGTCGACCAGCCGGTCCGGCCCCGGCTTGGTCACTGCAACCTATAATGGCAAGACGCTGCCATACAGCTACTTCGACACCGGTAGTTCGGTCTATTATTTCATCGACAACACCATCACCGTCTGCACGCAGGGGGTATGGGAAAACTTCTATTGCCCGACATCATCGCTGGCGCTGTCGCCCACTGCAGCGGGTACGAATAATGTCACCGCCAGCGGCGCCTTCACTTTGTATAATCCCACCAGCCTCGCGGGCACGGTCACCGTCGCGCCGGGCCTGGGGATCGATACCGCGTCGATCGGGGAGCAGAGCGAAAACGAAACCTTTGCCTTCGGTATTCCATTCTACTTCGGCCGCACGGTCTATACCGCGATCGAGGGAACGACCGCAGGCGGGGTAGCGGGCCCCTATGTGGCCTTCTGACTCATTTCCCGTTCCCCGTCCGTCCTGAGCCTGTCGAAGGACTACTTTTCTTTTCAATTATTTGAAGGGAAGAAAGACAGTGCTTCGACAAGCTCAGCATGGACGGATTGGCTTTATCAGTCAGCCTTAAAGCGGCGTGCGGAGTTGCTGCACGTCTAGCACTAAGCCAGAGCAGCAACCCCAGCGTCACAACACAGCTCACTTGGGATAAAGCGTGGAGATATATGGAGCTGCCGAGCGGGGATACAGTGGGGCGTGATCAAGCCTATGGCATCCCACGCACCTTAAGTTCCTGTAAAACTTGGTGGGCGCGGCAGGGATTGAACCTGCGACCCCACCCGTGTGAAGGGTGTGCTCTACCACTGAGCTACGCGCCCGCGTCCTGCGCGGAAGGCGCGCCTTAGAGAAGCAGCGGGGCGTTGACAAGTGTCGGCGGCAAACTAAGGCACAGGACTATGACAGATACCCCTGAAACCGCCGATACCGCCATTGATTCTGGCCTTCCTGCCGGGGACGTGCCGCCCGACCGGCTGGCGATCCAGCCCAGAAGCCCATATTTCGATGCCGATAAGCTGCAGCGTGGCATCGGTATCCGCTTCAAGGGCACCGTGCGCACCAATGTCGAGGAATATTGCATTTCCGAAGGCTGGATTCGCGTCCAGGCCGGCAAGACAATGGATCGCAAGGGCCAGCCGCTGACGCTGAAGCTGAGCGGCGAGGTCGAAGCCTGGTATGAGGATCTGGGCGAGAACCCACCTCTAGCGCAGGTCTGAGTTTCTGCCTGCCTAAGTTTTGCCTGAATACGCGCGACGCATTCAGGCTGATTTAAGTTTTTGTTATAGCAGAATTTAATGCAAAAAACCGGTGCCCACTTTTTTGCACGATGCTCTAATTGGCACCATCCTCGCGCAGATAAGCGGCGATGATCGCGCCGATCGGATCGCTGTCGGCACCGCGAGGCCCCAGGCCATGCGCGGCAAAGCTCTTGCGGTTCCCGTAAATGAAGCCCGCCACTGGCCAGTTCGTGCTGCCCAATGCATGGATCGGTGCAAACCACACCCGCACCTCGCTCCAGTCATTGCCCGGCGAGACGTCCACGGCGCGGACGTTATCCTCGATCTGGCCGCGCTTGCCATTGATCGGCGACCAATTGGCATGGCGCAGCAGGATCGTCCGGGAATCGATGATCCGGCTCACTGCCGCGACATGGCCAAGCTGCATTTTGCCATAAGGGCGAAACGCCATCACCGCGCCGACCTTGGGCAGATAACCGCGCGAGTAGCGGCCAGCCGCCTGGTTCCACCAGGTCCAGGCGTCGCCGCGAAGCTGGATGCCCGACACCTGGCGCGCATAAGGCACGCATTGTAGAAAATGCGGATGGGGCAGGAACCCCGAACGCGGCGATCGCGCCACCGATCCCTCGTCCAGATCCACGAGGTTGCTGGCGCCGGCTGGAGCCGCGAGGCTCACCAGCGCCAGCGAAAACGCCAGCCAAGGCGTTGAAAGTTTCCGTCCCGTCATGGGACGCGAGATAGCCAAATACGGTAAAAGGAGTTCTGACCGCTTTGGTCAACGCCGCGTTAATGCGCGTTTCGCTTGCCACGCGCGACGCCCTGCGCCACTTGCTCGCGGCATGACCAGCCCGAAATTGCCTCAGATCATCATAATCGGTCGGCCTAATGTCGGCAAGTCGACGCTATTCAATCGTCTGATCGGCAAGAAGCTGGCGTTGGTCGACGATCAGCCCGGCGTCACCCGCGATCGCCGCTTTGGCGAAGCGCATCTGCTCGGGCTGGATTTCACCATCGTCGATACCGCCGGCTGGGAGGATCAGGACGCGACTAGCCTGCCCGGCCGGATGCGCATGCAGACCGAGGTGTCGCTGCTGGGGGCGGACCTTGCGCTATTCGTGATCGATGCCCGTGCCGGGATCACTCCGCTCGATGAAGAAATTGGCCGCTGGCTCCATAGCAGCACGGTGCCGGTGATATTGGTTGCCAATAAAGCCGAGGGTAAGGCGGGCGATGGCGGGCTGTACGATAGCTTTGCCCTGGGTTTCGGCGATCCGGTCGGGCTTTCGGCTGAGCACGGCGAGGGCATGGGCGATTTGTTCGAGGCGCTGCTACCCTATTTCGAAGGCGACAAGGACGAACGTTTCGATGACGCCGGTGCCGAGGATGATCGCGACGAGGACGATCCATCGCGGCCTTTGAAGCTGGCCATCGTCGGGCGGCCCAATGCCGGAAAATCGACGCTGATCAATGCGATGCTGGGCGAAGATCGCCTGCTGACCGGGCCCGAAGCGGGGATCACGCGCGATTCGATCGCGGTGGATTGGCAATGGTTCGATCCCGAAGCGGGCGAGTATCGCGCCGTGCGGCTGATCGACACCGCCGGGATGCGCAAGAAAGCGCGTGTGGTCGAGAAGTTGGAAAAGATGGCGGTCGCCGATGCCCGCCACGCGGTGGACTTCGCCGAAGTGGTGGTGCTGCTGCTCGACGCCACTCTGGGGCTCGAGCATCAAGACCTCAAGATCGCCGCGATGGCGCTGGAAGAGGGCCGCGCGCTGATCATCGCCATTAATAAGTGGGATATCGCCGAAGGGCCGTCGGCGTTGTTCAACGGCATTCGCGGCGCGCTCGAAGACGGGCTGTCGCAAGTCAAGGGCGTGTCGGTGCTGACCGTCTCGGCGCGCACCGGCAAGGGTCTCGACCAACTGATCGCCGCTGCTTTCGAATTGCGCGTGGCGTGGAGCAAGCGGGTCTCGACCGGGCTGCTCAATCGCTGGTTCGACGCCGCGCTGTCGGCCAACCCACCGCCCGCTCCCGGCGGCAAGCGGATCAAACTGCGCTACATCACCCAGGCCAAAACCCGACCGCCCGGTTTCGTGCTATTCGGCACCCGGCTCGAACTGCTGCCCGAAAGCTACCGCCGCTATCTCGTCAACGGCATCCGCCGCGAATTGGGCTTTGATGCCGTGCCGATCCGGCTGACGCTGCGTAGCGCAAAAAACCCGTTTGCGAAGGATTGAGGCCAGGTGGCAGATTTATATCTCAAGGCTCTGGAATCGGAACGTAAAGCCTTGTGGGCGACGTGCCGGCTCAAGGGGCTGGCGAAGGATACGCCTGAGCGGAAGCGCATTGTCGAGCTGGATGAGTTGTTGAGTGCGCATAAGGCTAAGGGGAAGAAATAAAGGGGTAGAGCTGGGGCTTGTGGCCCCAGACCCCGTTAATGTTTGCGTTTCGTGTCACTCATGCTTGGCTCGGCGCCGCAGCGCCGCAGGTATTTAAAGCCGCTTCGCGGCGAGATGCGACATCGGTAGGATGCGCAACGACGACATTTCGGGGAGCGCGAGGGTGGTAACCCTCGCACCTACTCTTCCCCTTTACTTCACCGTCTCATCGGCATCACCCGCCACTCCGTCAGCGAACGCCACGCCCATTCCAGCGGGCCCTGGCGAAAACGGACCAACCAGAGCGGGCTCCAGCCGAGCATGATGGCCCAGCCTCCCAGCACGAACCAGGGTTGGCTGGCCGGACGGATGTGATCGTAGAGGCCCAGGCCCCAGCCGTAAAAGATCGCGGTCATCACCATGGTCGTGCCGAGGTAATTGCTGAAAGCCATGCGCCCTGCCACACGCAGGCGCCGACCGAGCCAGCTTTCGATCAGGCGCGGCGCCGCCAGCATCAGCGTGGCGGCATAGCCGAGAGCCATCAGCAGATGCGCAGGCGCGGCCCAGTAAGCGAGGATATCGGGCATGACCAGCTTCGGGAAATAGCGAGGCCAGGTCCAGTCGAGCATTGCCAGCGTCAGCGCGGTGCCCAGCGTCAGTCCGATTGCGGCCATGGCGAGCAGCCGCCGGCGCGGCCAGTCACCGGCAAAGAAGCCAGTGCGGAGCAGCACCATGCCCAGAAGCATCAGCGGCAGCGTTTCGCCGATGGTGTAGACCGTCATTACCGCCGGCCAATCGGGTGCGGTCGCGAGCTTGTCGGCGATCTGCGCGGTATAGCCCAGCCGCGCCTGCGCCATCTCGGCCTGCATATGGCTGAGCGTGGCCTGCATCGCCTGATGCTGCGCTGCGGGTGAGAGGGTGCCGGTGAAGTCGGCACGGCTGTCCACCATTCCCCAGCCGTGCCACAGCGTGAAAATGATCAGCGCGAGGACGAGCAGCGCCCGGTTCGGCAAGCGTCGCAAGGCCAGCGCAACGAAACCGCTCACCGCATAGACGAACAGGATATCGCCCCACCAGAACAGCAGATAATGCAGGTAGCCGAACAATCCCAGCCAGCCCAGCCGCCGCAATTGCAACCTTTCGCCATCGCGGCGGGCGGCGTCGGCGCGTTCCACGAACAGCGACATGCTGGCGCCGAACAGCATCGAGAACAGCGCCCGCATCTTGCCTTCGAACAGCAGGAAGATCAGCGCGAATTCGGTTTCATCGGCGGGGGTCGCCGGGTGCGGCAGCCAGGGCGTATCGGTGGAAGCCGACGGCCCGGCAAACCCAGCGATATTGACCGCCAGAATACCCAGGACAGCGATCCCCCGGATCAGATCGAGCGATGCGATCCGGGCAGAGGCAGCTTGCGCCAATTCAGTCCTTTGCGAGGACGCAGATCAGTCCCGCTGCTTTCAGCGTCTGGCAGGCCGCTCGCGCGCTGTCCTCGCTGTAGCCGCCGGCCTGCAATTTGATGATGGCGCCGGCTCTGGCGTTGATCCTGGTATGGCCCGATACTTCCGGACGCGATTTCAAGCGATTCCACAAGCTATCGGCATTGCCGGCGACACCGAATGCGCCGAACTGGATACGCCATTCACCACTGGCCACGAGCGGAGGCTTGGTGTGCGGCGGCTTGGCCACGGGAGCTGCCACGGGTGGCGGTGGCGGCGTGTGGGGCCGGGGCGCCGCGATCCTGGGTGGCGGCGGGGTATCGCGTTGCGCGATCGACGAGGGCTGCGGAGCCGGAGTGGGCGCTAGATCGTTGGTTGGCGGCGGCATAGCGGCGGGGGCCACTGGCGGCAGTGGGCGCTGACCGGCTTGGGCCGGCACGCTGAGGTCTTCGGCGGTCACTTGCCGGGTGCGATTGGCGTCGGCCTGGGCAGCGATATCGCTTTCCGAGGCTACCGCGCGGCGGCGTTGTTCCAGGGGGATGAACTGGTCCATCTGGGCAAGTGCGGCCTTGGCTTGCGGCAATCCGCTTTGCTGCGCCAGGCTGACCAGCGCATAAGCACGGACCCAATCCTTGGGCATAGTATCGCCATTGAACAGCGCCAGCCCATAGAGATATTGGGCACGCGGGTCGCCGCGATCGGCAGCGCCCTTGATATAGGGCATCGCCCGGGCATGTTCGCCGCGCTGGAACAGCAGCAGCCCGTAATTGTCATTGGCGCGCAAGTGGCCCTGGGCCGCAGCTTTGGCGAAGAGTGCTTCGGCATGGACAAGGTCACGCGGCACGCCGCGCCCCAGCATATAGGCCTGCCCGAGATTGAACTCGGCATCGGCGTCACCATGCGCGGCGCCGGCTTGCCATTCGCGCAAGGCGCCGGCGTAATCGCCCCGTGACCAGTCGTCGACACCAGCCTTGGTATCGGCCCAGGCGGCGCTGCCCGGTGCGATTACCGCAGCCGCGCAGACCAGCATCGCCAGCCGCAAAAATCCCCGACCGCCAAGATCGCGGGATTGCCGACCACAAGGCGGTGCCAGCTTCCCATCGTGTCGCAAACTCATCGCGTTTCCTCAATTGACGGGTTTTGTCTCAGCGCCGCCACTGTCAGCGCCGGCCGCTTTGCTCTATCGTAAGAAACCCGCCAACGGCAAGTCTCCGATCGCCTCCCCGCCGGGAGCCGGGGCTGCCGACCGGCCATAATTACAAATGTTTGCGATGATAGAGATGCCCGGCGCTGACCGCGCGCGCCGGATGGCAAAACCGCGAAATGCGGGCGGTTGGCCCGAGTGATTAACCTAAAATTAGGACTGATCTGCGATTCCTTTGGGAGCGCACTAGCATTGCACGTGAGTAGGGGATCAGACATTGCGAGTCTTGGCTATGGCATCACAGAAGGGGGGCTCGGGCAAGACGACCTTGTCCGGCCATCTGGCTGTGCAGGCGGAATTGGCCGGAGCTGGCCCGGTAGTGCTGATCGATATCGATCCCCAGGCCTCGCTTGCCGATTGGTGGAACGAGCGTGAAGCGGAATTGCCGGCCTTCGCCGAAACCACGGTTTCACGGCTGGCTGCGGACCTTGTCACCCTGCGCGAGCAGGGTTTTCGCCTGGCGGTGATCGATACGCCACCCGCGATTACCATGGCGATTCAAAGTGTTATTGCCGTAGCCGAATTGATCGTCGTACCGACGCGGCCGAGCCCGCATGATTTGCGCGCCGTGGGCGCTACCGTCGATATGTGCGAGCGCGCCGGCAAGCCGCTGGTGTTCGTGGTCAATGCCGCGACCCCCAAGTCCCGGATCACCGCCGAAGCCGCGGTAGCTCTGTCGCACCATGGCACGGTGGCCCCCGTAACCATCCATCAGCGCACCGACTTTGCCGCTTCGATGATCGATGGCCGCACCGTCATGGAAACCGATCCCAACGGCAAGTCCGCTCAGGAAGTCGCTGACTTGTGGACCTATCTCGCCGACCGGCTCGAAAAGAATTTCCGCCGCACCGTGTTCGCCGCACCTGGCGCCCATGTCGTCCAGCCCGGCATTCACCGTCCCGCCGGTGGCTTCGGCCGCCGCGTGGCGGGTTCATAGGAGCCGCCCGGAGATGAACGTGATCAAACCCCTCGGCTCGCTGACGTCCGGATTGCTGGCGCGCAAGGGGTTTGCGCGGCCGGCGATGCGTTCGCCGCTGCATCAGTATCCGCTCGAGGATGAGCAGCCCTTTGCGGGCGAACCGGACGACCTCGGCTGGAACGATATGGGCGAAGATGCGGCCCCGCAATTGCCCGAACTTCAACTGCCAGACTTTCAACTGTCCGAAGCCGATACCTTGCCGCAAGCCGATGTCGTGGCGATTTCGGACCAGGTGGAAACCCCGCAGCCCGGCCTGCTGGTCGCCAAGCCCGATGTCGTGCTGCGCCAGGAAGCCATGGCGCGGCTGATCTGCGTGGCGCCAGGATCACGGCGGCCGCGTGGTACGGCCTTGGTCGAGGGGCGCCGTGCGGCGTTCACCCTGCGCGTCGATGCTGGTCGTCACAACGCGTTGCGATTGGCCTGCAGGCTCAGAAATAGCAGCGCACAAATCTTGCTTATCGAAGCATTAGACAAGTTTCTTGCCGATATCCCTGAAGTTGCCGGCTTGGCCGAGCAACGCAATCCGCAAACTCGATAATTCGATTTCCCGGTCAGTCGCTTCCAGGAAAAGGACCAAGACATGATTTCCACCCGTCCCGCGTTCCGTCATCAGTCCCCGGCAGCCTTGCGTTTTGCCTTGGCTGGGGCGCTGACGGCGGCTTGTCTGATTGCCGCCACCGGCGGTGCGGCCGATGCGCGTCCGGTGGATGCCCAGGGTCAGATCCAGGCCGAACTTGCCAAAGGCAACACCGACAAGGCGATTGCGCTGGGTGAGGCGGAGGTGACAAAGGCGCCGCAGAACGGGGCGTTGCGCGAGCTTCTGGGGCGCGCTTATCTTCGCGCCGGTCGTTTCGAATCGGCTGCCAGCGCATTGAATGACGCGGTGAGCCTAGGTGGCAACTCCGGGCGTACTGTCCTGAGCCTTGCTCTGGCCCAGATTGCCTGCGGCCAGAATCGCGCGGCACTGGCCACGCTCGACCGGGGGCAGGGAACGATCGGCGCCGCCGACCTCGGACTGGCGCTGGCGCTGGCAGGCGACACCGAACATGGCATTTCCGTCCTCACCGACAGCGTCCGCGATGGTGTGGCGTCATCGAAACTGCGTCAGAATCTTGCCTATGCTTATGCCCTTGATGGTCGCTGGGCCGATGCCCAATTGACCGCCGGCTTCGATCTGCCGCCCGATCAGGTGCAGTCGCGACTCCAGCAATGGGCGCAATCGATGCAGACCGGCGGCGAACGCACCCGCATCGCCAGGCTGCTCGACGTGCCGATGACCGTCGATCAGGGCATGCCCGCTGCACTAGCCCTCAACGCGGCAAGTTCGGCGCCGGCGCCTGAACTCGCCGAAGCGAAAACCGATACCAATGGCGAATTGCCCGCTGTGGCGCCGGGAGCAGCGACCGCTGCGGCGCCGAGTGCGACCAATGTGCTTGCGGTTCAGGATCAGCCGGCCGCTGCACCAGCCGTGGTCCTTCCCGTCAGCGCGGTGCCGGTCGTTGCCCTTGTCGCGCCAGCCCCAGCCCCAGCGCCGGTTGTCGCCGCTGAAGAGCTTCCCGTTGTCGCGTCTCCCGCCGTCACGTCCAAACCGGTTGCTCTCCCGCGCGTGGCAGCAGCCAGAGTTGCGGTGAAGATCCATCCCGTGGTTCCCGCCCGGCAACCGTCGCTCGCGCTCGCCGCTGAGCCCGCCTTCCATCGTGCCAGCTACATTCGCCGCGAGCCGGTGAATTACGGCGCCGCTGGCGGCCACGTCGTTCAGTTGGGCGCTTTCAGCAGCGCTGAGGCCGCAGAGCGCGCCAAGCTGGTTCTGGCGCGGCGCAACCCGTCGCTGCAGGGGCACAGCTTCCTGATCACGCAGGCCGATGTGAATGGCCGCAATTACTGGCGCGTGGTGACGTCCGGTTTCAACACCGCTTCCGCCTCGACGACTTGCGCCAGCCTGAAGCGTCACGGCGGCACTTGTTTTGCTTATGCCGCCAATCATGCGCCGCAGGGATATGCGCCGCAGGGCAAGGCCTTGGCGGTCGCGAATACGCATAACCCGCTCTCGGCGGTCGATCGCCGCCGCCACGGATAGGGCTCAGGCGATCTGTGTGCCGCCTTTGAACAAGGCGGTAACGCGGCCCTGCACCGGCTGGCGATCGAA
>JAMFSI010000060.1 GCA_026225215.1 Sphingomonas palustris
CACGGTCAATGCGCCGAGCCGGTCAAGCTGTGCCTGAACCGCCGGGTCCTCGGAAATCGCGAAGTCTCTCAACGGCTCAGGCCGCGCGGGCAGCGGTCAGGTAATCGATCACATTGGCCAGCGTTGCCTTCAGGTCGCGGCGCGGTGTGACCATGTCGATCATGCCGTGGTCAAACAGGTATTCGGCGCGCTGAAAACCCTCGGGCAGTTTTTCGCGGATCGTATCCTGGATCACGCGTTGGCCGGCAAATCCGATCAACGCGCCCGGTTCCGCGATCTGCACATCGCCGAGCATCGCATAGCTGGCGGTCACGCCGCCGGTGGTCGGATCGGTCAGCACGACGATATAGGGCAGATGGGCGGCGTTCAGCCGCCGCACCGCCACGGTGCACTTGGGCATCTGCATCAGGCTGAGAATGCCCTCCTGCATCCGTGCGCCACCGGCTGCGGTCACCACGACATAGCCGCAGCGTTCCTCCAGCGCGCGCGCGGCGCCGGCGACGAAGGCCGCGCCCACCGCCATGCCCATCGATCCCCCCATGAAGGTGAAGTCCTGCACGCCGAGCACCAGTGGTTCGCCGGCAATCGTGCCCAGGGCGTTCGTCAGGGCATCGGGGTGCGGGCCGGAACCGGTCCGGCCAGCGCGGGCGGCCTTCAGCCGGTCGGCGTATTTCTTGGTATCGCGGAATTTCAATGGATCGCTGCGTACTTGCGGCGTGGGCAGGATGGTGAAATCCGGGTCGAGCAACTGGCTAAAGCGGGCCGCGGCACCGATCCGGCCATGATGCCCGCAATGCGAGCACACCGACAGCGCCGCCTCGTAATCGCGGATGAACAGCATTTCGCTGCAGGCTGGGCATTTGATCCAGAGATTATCGGGCGTCTCGCGCTTGGCCAGCGACGAGAGCGAATTGCGAACGCGGGTCAGCCAGCTCATGCCGGAGCCTTGTCACGCGCCGAATGGACGGCATCGGCCAGCGCCTGGGTCAATTCCCGGACTGCGTCGGGCGCATTCTCGCCATATTCGGCGACGATCTCGACCAGCGCCGAGCCCACCACCACGCCGTCCGCGACCTGGGCGATCTTTGCGGCCTGCTCTGGCGTCCGCACCCCGAACCCGACCGCGATCGGCAGCGAGGTCGCGCCTTTCAGCAAGGCCACCGCCGCCTCGATCGAGGCTTGCGCGGCTTGTTGCTTGCCAGTGATGCCCGCCACTGAAACGTAATACAGAAACCCGGAGGAGCCGTCGAGAATCGCAGGGAGGCGGGCGGCATCGCTGGTCGGCGTCGCCAGCCGGATCAAAGCGACCCCGGCGGCGCGCAAGGCCGGGCCGAGTTCGCTATCTTCTTCGGGTGGAATATCGACACAGATTACGCCGTCGACCCCAGCCTTGGCACATTCCGCCGCGAACCACTCGGCCCCGCGCGACACCATCGGATTGGCATAGCCCATCAGCACCAGCGGCACGTCATGGCGGGTGCGGAAATCGGCGGCGATGCGGAAGATGTCAGCAGTGGTGGTATGCGCGGCCAGCGCGCGCAGGTTTGCCGCCTGGATCGCCGGGCCATCGGCCATGGGGTCGGTGAACGGCATGCCCAGTTCGATAACGTCAGCGCCGCCTGCGACCAGTGCATCAAGAATGGCTGGCGTCGCACCGGGATGCGGATCACCGGCGGTGACGAAGGTCACCAGTGCCGGGTGGCCTTTCGTGAAAGCGGTGGTGAGGCGGGACATCAAGCCCTCTCCCCTTCAGGGGAGAGGGTTGGGAGAGGGGTCTCGTGCCTCAGCCCTGCGATCACATCCGCCAGCCTCAGCAACACACCCTCCATATTCGACATCACATCCAGATTGGTAAATCGCAGCACTGAGTAACCTTGCTTTTCTAAATAGTCGGTGCGGGAAGCATCGGCGACACTATCCAAATCATGGGTCTGGCCATCGACCTCGATCACCAGTTTCGGGTCGTTAGCGGCGAAGTCGGCAATATAATGCCCAATTATCTTTTGTCGGCGAAATTTCACGGAGGCAAATCGCTCGGCCCGTAGTTGTAGCCAGAGGCGAGTTTCGGGCTCGGTCATCTGGCGGCGCATCGATTTGGCGTAATCGGTTAGGCGGGCGTCTCGCATTTCCCCTCTCCCAACCCTCTCCCCTGAAGGGGAGAGGGCTTTTAAAGCTCTACCCCCAGCGCGTCTGCCACCGTGAAGATATCCTTGTCGCCGCGCCCGCAGAGATTGGCGAGGATGATCTGATCCTTGGCCATGGTCGGCGCCACCTTGCGCACCGCGGCGATGGCATGGCTGGGTTCCAGCGCGGGAATGATGCCCTCGGTGCGGCACAGCAGTTGAAAGGCCTCCAGCGCCTCGACGTCGGTCACGCTGGTGTAATCGACGCGGCCGATGTCCTTCAGCCAGCTGTGCTCCGGCCCGATGCCGGGATAATCGAGCCCGGCGCTGATCGAATGCGCCTCGGTGATCTGGCCGTCCTCGTCCTGCAGCAGATAGGTCTTGTTGCCATGGAGAATGCCGGGACGTCCGCCGGCGAGGCTGGCGGCATGTTCCTTGTCGAGGCCATGTCCCGCCGCTTCCACGCCGAGCATCTTGACCGATGGGTCATCGAGAAAGGGATGGAACAAGCCGATGGCGTTGCTGCCCCCACCAATTGCCGCAACCAGCAGATCGGGCAGGCGGCCTGTACGCGCGAGCAGCTGCGCGCGCGCTTCCTTGCCGATCACGCTTTGGAAATCGCGCACCAGTTCGGGGTAGGGATGCGGGCCGGCGGCAGTACCGATGATGTAAAAGGTGTCATGCACATTTGCGACCCAATCGCGCAGGGCGTCGTTCATCGCATCTTTCAAGGTGCAGGCGCCGCTTTTGACGGGAATCACCTCGGCGCCGAGCAGCTTCATGCGGAACACGTTAGGGGCCTGGCGCTCGACATCCTTGGCGCCCATGTAAATCACGCAAGGCAGGCCGAACCGCGCGCAGACCGTGGCGGTGGCGACACCATGCTGGCCCGCGCCGGTCTCGGCGATGATCCGGGTCTTGCCCATGCGGATCGCCAGCAGAATCTGGCCGACGCAATTGTTGATCTTATGCGCACCGGTGTGATTGAGCTCATCGCGTTTGAACCAGACCTGCGCCCCGCCGAGTTCTTCGGTCAGCCGAGGGGCGAAATAGAGCGGGCTGGGGCGGCCCACGTAATGCTCGAGCAGATCATCGAACTCGGCGGCAAAGCTGGGATCGGCCTTGGCGCGGGTATATTCGCGCTCCAGCTCGAGGATCAGCGGCATCAGCGTTTCCGCGACGTAGCGCCCGCCGAATTGACCGAAATGGCCACGCTCGTCGGGCTGGTTGCGGAAGGAATTGGCGGCAGGCGCGGGCACGGATGTCATGCGCGCGCGCTTGGCAGAGGCGCTCGCCAAAGTCCAGCATAAGCCGGGTTTTCGTACCTCGATTCCGACGATGCTTATGCGCTCGCGGCGACAATGCGGCAATGCGGTTACCATAGGCGACAAACGGGGCATGTCCGCCGCAATCCAGCGTTTCCGGGCCCTTTGCGGCCATCATCGGGTCTTTCTGACTAATCCCTGTCAGCGCTGTTCATCGGCATGACAGGATGATGAGATCATTTCTCCACATGGGCTTATAACCCATTAAAAATGTTCAGGAGATATATCATGCGTCTCGTTCTGTTATCGCTCGCCACCGCTATGGTGATGGCCACGCCCGCCCTTGCTGACGGAGCCAGAGTTGAAGTACAAGGCGGCGTGGGCTGGACCGGGGACGGTTCGGGCAAAGGCGTGATCGGCGCTGCCGGCGGCTATGACTGGAGCCTGCCGGGAGGTGCTTTCGTGGGCGCCGAGGAATCGGTCGATAAGACGGTCGCCGACGGCTATCATGTTCGCTGGGGCACCTCAGGCCGGGTCGGCTTGCACGTCACTCCCAAGGACAAGCTCTATGCCACGGCCGGTTACAATTACGGCGTTGGTCCGCATGCCACCGACGCCGGCGGCGGCTGGGAACACAGCTTCGGGCCGATGTACGGTAAGGTGGAATATAAGCACTATTTTACCGAGGACGGTTTCCGGGACAGCAACGGGGCGCTGATGGGCGTGGGCGTGCATTTCTGATGGGGTAGGCGGCTGTAGCAATCGCCGCCATAACCCCCCTCCCACTTGCGGGAGGGGCCGGGGGTGGGCACTTTTACCCGCGAAGTCGGGCTGGCGGCTCGAGTAAGAAGAAAGTGCCCACCCCTAACCCCTCCCGCAAGCGGGCGGGGAATAAGAGACGAATATTGCGGTCTGTCCTTAAGCCCGTACTGCCGCGCAAAACTCTCTGATCAGTCCGGCATCTTTCACCCCGGGCGATGTTTCCACCCCCGAAGAGGTATCCACCAGCGGCGTCCCGGTTTGTCGCACGGCCTCCGCGACGTTGCTCGGCGTGAGCCCACCCGCCAAACCCCAGGCTTGGCCTTTCCAGCCTTGCAGCAGCGACCAGTCGAAGGCGAGGCCCATGCCGCCGGGTAGCGTGCCTTTCGGGGTCTTGGCGTCGAATAGGATAAGATCGGCGGCGTCGTAGGCGGCGGCGCGGACGATGTCGTCGCGGCTGGCGACGGGGATGGCTTTCCAGACCGGAAGGCCGAAATGCGCTTTGAGCTGGCCGACGGTGTCGGGGCTTTCCGAGCCGTGCAGCTGCAGGATGTCGAGGCGGGCGGCGGCGATGGTTTCGGCGATGGTGGCGCTGGCGGTATCGACGAACAGGCCGACGCGGATGATGCGGCCCTCGGCCCGTGCGGCGAGCGTGGCGGCTTCGGTTAGGCTGAGGTAGCGCGGTGAGGGGGGGTGAAAATTGAATCCTACATAGTCCGCGCGCGCTTCGATGGCGGCGTCGAGTGTGGGTGCGGTGGTCAGGCCGCAGATCTTGATGGCGTTGGGCATGGGGGCGCTCTAATCGATACGGGCCGAGACCGCTACTGGGGCAATTCTAGGTCCGAGATAGAAAACCCCGCTTTTGCTGAGCTTGTCGAAGCACTGCCTTTCTTGCTCCGTAGCAAAAGAAGGGCAATCCTTCGACAGGCTCAGGACGGTCGGGAGAGAGGGACTGTTGCCTTGCAATGGCTACAGCGGCGCCAGTTCGAATTGCACGGTGACGTTGACTTGCTCCTCCACCTCACCGGCGGCGATGGGGGTGGGGGCGGCCATGGCCTTGCGCGCCATGAACACCAAGGGTTGGGGCGAATAGCCGCCGCTTTCGCCGATCGACAGGATACGCAGTACTTTCAGCCCGGCGGCGTGAGCATAAAGCTCGGCGCGGGCGCGGGCGGCGGTGATCGCCGCTATGCGGGCCTCATCGAGCGCAGCCTCGGGGTGGTCGAGGTCGAAATTGGGGCCGTTGACTTCGTTAGCGCCGGCACTGACCAAAGTGTCGATCACCCGGCCCAACCCGGCAAGGTCACGCGCGCGCACCGCGACGGTGTTGGATGCCTGATAGCCGGTGATGCGCGGCGCCGCGCCATCCGGGCGTCGGGCGGCGTCATCGAATACGGGATTGAGCGAAAGGTTGGAGGTCTGGACATCGCGCTCGGCCACGCCGGCCGCCTTGAGCGAGTCGATCACGCGCGTCATCGCTGCAGCATTGGCGGCCATCGCCGCGCTGGCGGTCTGGCCGACGGTGGTGAGGCCGGCGGTGAAATGAGCGATATCGGGCGTGCGGGTGGATTTGCCCTCGGCGGTGATGGTGAGCAGCGCATCGCCCGGCGCGACACTCGCTCCCTCGGCGAATGCGGGGGTGGCGGCGATGGCCGCGATCAGGGATAGCAGGAAGCGGGTGCGTTTCATCGGGGCTCTCCTTATCGAGCCTTCATGCTCGCGCCAGAATTGCCCCGATATGAACGGCTTAGCGTCTGATCCGAAACTTCGTTTCGGATAGTCGGTACCGGCCCGCTCCCCCTGCCCAACCACCCCCAGGGTACCCTGTAATGGGTGGTTGGGCAGGGGGAGCGGGTCGGTACCGCGTCAGAAACTCCCGCTACGGGAGTTTCGAACCAGACACTTACAGCGTCGCTTCGATGGCGCGAGCCGCGGCGATCGGGTCCTCCGCGCGGCTGATCGGGCGCCCGATCACCAGCACGCTGGCGCCGGCATCGCGGGCCTCGCGCGGGGTGACGGTGCGCTTCTGATCACCATGCGCGTGGCCGTTGGGCTTGCCGTTGCCTTCGGCGGGCCGCAGCCCCGGCACGATGAAAAACCCGTCCTTCCACTGGCGGCGGACGTCGCCGACTTCGTGGCCCGAGCAGACGATGCCGTCGAGCCCCGCCGAATGCGCCAATTCGGCCAGTCGCAGCGCCTGTGCGTGCGGGGTGCCGGAAATGCCGGTGGCGGCGAGATCGCCATCATCGAGGCTGGTCAGCACGGTCACCGCCACCACTTTGCAATGCTCGCCCGCCGCGGCCTTGGCATCCTCCATCATCGCTCGCCCGCCGGCGGCATGGATGGTGACGATGCTGGGTTCGAGGACATGGATCGCCTGCATTGCCGCAGCGACGGTGTTGGGAATGTCGTGCAGTTTGAGGTCGAGGAACAGCGGCAGACCGATCTTGGCGATTTCGTGGACGCCGTGATGGCCATGCGCGCAGAAGAATTCGAGCCCCAGCTTGAGCCCGCCGATATGCGATTTTACCTTGCGCGCGAGCGCTTCGGCAGCGTCGAGGCGCGGCAGGTCGAGCGCGAGAAACAGCGGATTATGATGCATGTCAGGTTTCTCTGATCAATCTTCTGTGAGGGTGCCGTGAGGCAGTTCCGGGTCTGCGACGCCTGAATGCGCCGGTGTCGGCGTCACCGCGCGCACCGAATTTTCCAGCGCCGCCATCCGTCGGTTCATCCGCCAGCGCCCCGCCTTCGACAGCAGCCACACCGGCGTCGCTCCCAGCAGGAAGAAAAATATCGCGATCAGGCCGACCGGCGCCATCACATGCAGATAGCTGTTCTCCAGCGGCCAGAAGTTCACCGGCGCTTGTTCCCAGTTCATCGCCACAAAGGCGACAAGCGCGGCGGTGATCGTAACCCAGACGATCGTGCGTATGATCTGCATGGCGTTTTCTCCTCCCCCGCGCAGGCTGAAGGCAATGCTAGGCGGGATTGTCGCAGAAGGGAAGCGGGGCTGGTCGCCGGGCGTGGGACAGTTCCGGCAGCGACGGAACCAAAGGCTGCGCGCGAGGTTCAGCTTGCAGAAGATTGGAGAACCATGCGCCGCACGCTCATTCTACTTCCGCTCCTGGCAATCGTCTCCGGCTGTATCGTCGAGAAGTCCCAGAATTCGTCCAATAACCAGGAGAAAAAATCGGCATCTGGCAGTGCTGCGGCGCAAACGGCACCAGCCAGTCCGAAAATGAATACAGCGATCGCGGCGAAACTGGCGCAGATCAATCAGGCAGGGCCCGATGCCTTGCCCGCGCCGAGTTCCCCGACCAGCCCAGCAGCAACGGGCGATGCCACCAATCTGCCGCCAAACCCGTTTATCATCCGCGCCGAAGCGCTGCTGGCACGAGCGCGGTTTTCGCCGGGCGTAGTCGATGGGCAGGAGGGCACCAATTTCAAACATGCCATCGCCGCTTATCAGGCGGCGCATGATCTGCCCGCCAGCGGCAGCATCGACAGCCGGACCTGGCAGGCACTGTCCGCCGACGCGGGCCAGCCCGTGGTGCATGGCTACACCATCACCGCCGCCGATGTGGCCGGCCCTTTCGCGGCAGATGTCGGCGAGGATTTCGTCAAATTGGCTGCGCTGCCGAACGGGCCGCAATTCACCAATCCAGTGGAAGCGCTCGCCGAGCGGTTTCACATGAGCCAGGCTCTGCTCAAGGCGCTCAATCCGGGGGTGAATTTCGGCGCGGCGGGCGCGCAGATCATCGTTGCCGACGATGCGCCGGCTGAATTTGCCAAGGGCGATGTGGCGCGCATTGACGTCACCAAGTCGGACGCTTCAGCGCGAGCCTATGACGAGGCCGGCAAACTGATCGCCTTTTATCCTGCCACTGTCGGCTCGACCGAGCGACCGTCGCCTAGCGGCACTCACAAGGTCGTCGGCGTGGCGTGGAACCCGGATTACACCTACGATCCCAAAAAGCTCGCCTGGGGTCCGCGTTCCGCCGGCAAGCTGGTGATCAAGCCCGGCCCGAACAATCCCGTCGGCGCGGTCTGGATCGATCTCAACGCGCCGAGCTATGGTGTCCATGGCACGCCCGATCCCGACAAGATCGGCAAAACCGCCAGCCACGGCTGCGTGCGGCTGACGAATTGGGATGCACAGGCTTTAGCTCATGGGGTCAAGCCCGGTGTAACCGTTCGCTTTCTGGGCGAACGGGGCGGGTAAGCGCTCTCCCCTCCCGCTTGCGGGAGGGGCTGGGGGTGGGCACTTTTCTTCTCCCACCTCGTGCCAAATTCAATAAAGAAGGACCCACCCCCGACCCCTCCCGCAAGCGGGCGGGGAGGAGTTTAGGCTATTCCGAACACCCGCTCGAAAATCCGATCTACCTGCGCAAAGTGGTAATCCAGATTAAAGCTCTGCGCCAACACCTCGGCCGGAATATGCGCCGACACCTCGGGATCACCCTGCAGCAATTCCAGCAGCGACAGCGCCCCGTCCGATTCCCACACCTTCATCGCATTGCGTTGAACCAAACGATAGCTGTCCTCGCGGCTGATGCCGGCCTGAGTCAGCGCCAGCAGCACGCGCTGCGAATGGACCAACCCGCCCATGCGGTCGAGATTGCGCTGCATGCGTTCGGGATAAATCAGCAGCTTGTCGATCACCCCGGTCAGGCGCCCCAGTGCGAAATCGAGGGTGATGGTCGCGTCGGGGCCGATGTAGCGTTCGACCGAGGAATGCGAGATATCGCGCTCATGCCATAGCGCGACGTTCTCCAGCGCCGGCACCACCGCCGCGCGGACGACGCGGGCGAGGCCGGTGAGGTTTTCGGTCAGCACCGGGTTGCGCTTATGCGGCATCGCCGAACTGCCCTTCTGGCCGGGTGAGAAGTACTCTTCGGCCTCCAGCACTTCGGTGCGTTGCAGATGGCGCACTTCGGTGGCGAGGCGCTCGATGCTGCTGGCGATCACGCCCAGCGTGGCGAAATACATCGCATGTCGGTCGCGCGGGATAACCTGGGTCGAGACCGGCTCGATGGCGAGGCCGAGCTTGTCGGCGACATATTCTTCTACCGAGGGATCGATATTGGCAAAGGTGCCGACCGCGCCCGATATCGCGCAAGTGGCGACTTCGGCGCGGGCATTGACGAGGCGCGCGCGGCAGCGGTCGAACTCGGCATAAGCCTGCGCCAGTTTGAGCCCGAAGGTGGTCGGTTCGGCATGGATGCCGTGGCTGCGGCCGATGGTGGGGGTGTATTTATGCTCCAGCGCGCGGCGCTTGATCGCGGCGAGCAGCGCGTCGAGGTCGGCGAGGAGCAGGTCGGCGGCGTGGACCAGTTGCAGATTGAGCGTGGTGTCGAGCACGTCGGAGCTGGTCATGCCCTGATGCATGAAGCGCGCTTCATCGCCGACTTGTTCGGCCACCCAGGTGAGGAAGGCGATGACGTCATGCTTGGTCACCGCCTCGATGGCGTCGATCGCCGCGACATCGATTGTGGGATTGGTCGCCCACCAGTCCCACAGCGCCTTGCCCGCTGATGCGGGGACCACGCCGAGCTGTCCGAGCTTGTCGGTGGCATGGGCCTCGATCTCGAACCAGATGCGATAGCGCGCTTCAGGCTCCCAGATCGCGACCATGGCGGGGCGGGCGTAGCGGGGAACCATGGGCAACTCCTTGGGGTGTGCTATGCGGGAGCCGCTAAGGCGCGGGGACAGGGAAGGCAAGGGCGGGGCGCGAATTCCTCCCCGGCACGGGGAGGGGGACCATGCGAAGCATGGTGGAGAGGGCCCGGCTATCCTTTAAGCGCTAAGCTGGGTTTGTGCAGTGACGTGGGCCCCCTCCACCAGCTTCGCTGGTCCCCCTCCCCGTGCCGGGGAGGAATTAGGTGGGCCACGCAAAATTGATGGTGACTATACCCGTTTGCCGGGCCTCGGCATCGAAGCTGCGCTCGACAATCACGCCTCGCCCATCCCGATCAATCGCCAGAACCGTGGAGCAGCGCGTACCATACTGCGAATCGCGGATGAATACCGAGGAAAAGCGCGCCTCGGGCTCCGGTCCTTCGTTGGCGGTCTCGGCCAGGGGAGTCGCATCGGCGAGGGCGGGAAACAGGGCAGTGACATTATCCGCCGGGCCGGCCAGCCAGTCCGTCACCCCGCTGCAAAGTTTTACCGTTTTCGGCCAGGGCTCATCATAACCGCCGTTCGACAAGCCATGGATGCCCGGCAATACCGCTAGTCGGGTATCGCCTGGTTGATTGGTGAGAATATGTGCAGCGCCCGTATCGGCGCGGAACAGGTTGAACGGATTATATTCGGCGATCGGAATCCGCATCGGATCGGCGTCGCCCAGCAATGACGTCACCAGCACCCCGCGCGAGGGCCGGTCGGGCTGGGGATATCCCGGCACCCGGTAATTGGTCACCAGCACGCTGCGCCCCTCGGGATTCACCCCTAGCCAGGTACCGCCCGAACGCAAATCGCGCCCGGCAATGATGCCATTCTCCCAGATATGCAGCGGTGCGGCGGGACGCTCGTGATATTCGTCGCGGTTCGCGGCGACGACGAGGCGCCAGCGGGGATGCGCATCCCAGGCGAAGGCGGCAACGCACATCAGAATGTTTTCGCTATGCGCATTTAGATTAGGCCCTTGGCCTTCAGCGAGACATGCCCCTCGCGTCCGATGATGACATGATCATGGACGGTGATACCGAGCAACCGCCCGGCTTCGGCGATGCGGTTGGTGATCTGGATGTCGGCGCGGCTGGGTTCGGGCGAGCCCGAAGGGTGGTTATGGACAATGATGATCGCCGCCGCGCCGAGATCGAGCGCGCGGCGAATCACTTCGCGGGGATGGATCGCCGCTTCGTCGATCGAGCCATCGCTGACGTGTTCGTCGCGGATCAGCCGGTTTTTGGTGTCGAGATAGAGCACGCGCACCCGCTCTATCGTCAGATGGGCCATATCGATGGTGAGATAATCGATCAGCGCTTGCCAGGAACCCAGCACGGGTAAAGCAGTGACCTGGCTGCGTGCCAGCCGCCGCGCCGCCAATGCGACGATCCGCAGCGCCGCCGCGCTGGTCTCACCCATGCCGGGGTGACGCGCCAGCGCTGCCGGATCGGCGTTGAACACCCCCGCCAGCGATCCGAACTGCTTTAGCAAGGTGCGCGCGATCGGCTTGGTGTCGCGGCGCGGGATCGCGGTCATGAGCAGATATTCGATCACTTCATGATCGGCCAGTGCCTCGGCCCCGCCGTCGAGCAGGCGTTTGCGCAGCCGCGCGCGATGGCCCGAGGCGTCGTGGCCGGCCGGCTTTGTGTCGCCACCGGCATCTGCTGCCTCTTCGTTATCGAACAGATGGCCGTTGGCCACGGTGTGCCCCTCCTGCGGCCCTCGGATTCGTAGTCTGTTGCTCTATCCCGCTGAGCTACGGGCGCAAGTGCTCACCCCCGGTTGACTTGACGAGACCCCCCGCTTAAGGGGGCGGCGCCCAAGGCGGGGGGCTTTCGTTCATGCTATCCTCATGTAAAAGGATTGCAGCATGAGCGACAAGCAACCAGCACAGGACCCTATCGCGGAGGACTCGCGGATCGAAGCGCTCGACGCGCGGCTCAAGGCCGCCAGAGAGCGCGAAGACCTGCGCGCCAACCCGGATAAGGGCAAGGAGTCCAACGCGAATTACCAGCTCGGTAATCGCGTTCTGGCCGAATTGCTCGGGGGAATTGGTGGCGGCGCACTGATCGGATGGGTCATCGACCAATTCGGCAGGACGGCGCACTGGGGTCTGCTGGTGGTCATGATGCTAGGCATCGTGGTTGCCTTCAGGAACATTATCCGGATATCGAACCGGCGCCCTGATTGATCCCCTGGCGGGATTGGACGGGCGCTGTCGTGTGTGTTGAAGCATTCAAGAGGCAATAGCGCGTGGCAGAAGCGGGAAATGTCGATCCGATGCACCAGTTCACGATCGAGCCGATCCTCGGCACCGATCATTGGCAACTGCTCGGCCATAGCATCGCCTTTACCAACTCCGCTCTGTGGATGGCGATTTCGGTTTTTGCGCTGTGGATCTTCGTCTTTGGGGGTATGAAGCACCAGCTGGTGCCGGGTCGCTGGCAAATGGCGGTCGAGAGCATGACCGGCTTTGTCGATAATCTGCTGGCCGCCAATGTCGGCCCTGCCGGGCGCAAATATGTGCCCTATATCTTCTCGCTGTTCATGTTCATCCTGTTTTGCAACGTGCTCGGCTTGTTGCCGCTGGGCCTGTTCGGTGCTCGCGCGCAGCCGTTCACCGTCACCAGCCATTTCACCGTGACCGGCGTGCTGGCGATCCTGTCGTTTTCGATCGTGCTGATCGTCGGCTTTGCCAAGCATGGCTTTCATTTCTTCTCGCTGTTCGTGCCGCATGGCACGCCGATCTGGCTCTTGTGGCTGATCCCGGTGGTCGAGTTGATTTCGTTCCTGGTGCGCCCGTTCAGTCTCGCACTGCGACTGTTCGTGGCGATGATGGCGGGCCATGTGCTGCTCGAGGTGCTGTCGAGCTTCGTCATCACCAGCACCAGTTCGGGTTTCCTGTGGGGCACGGTGGTCGGCATTCCCAGCTTCCTGCTGATGATCGCGATCTGCGCGCTGGAAATCCTGGTGGCCGGTATCCAGGCCTATGTCTTCGCGCTGTTGACCTCGTTGTATCTCAACGATGCCGAGAACCTGCACTGAGTTTTCTTTCGAGTTTTGAACCTAATCTGATCTTTAAGAGGAGTTTTTGATATGGAACCTGCAAGCGCAAAGCTCATTGGCGCCGGTCTCGCTGCTATCGGTGCCGGCATGGCCGCCATCGGTGTGGGTAATGTCTTCGGTTCGTTCCTCGAAGGCGCGCTGCGCAATCCGGGCGCCGCTGATGGTCAGCAGGGCCGCCTGTTCATCGGCTTCGCCGCTGCCGAACTTCTCGGCTTGCTCTCCTTCGTGGTTTCGATGATCCTGATCTTCGTTGCCAAGTGAAGAATACGGGCGCTCTGCTCGCCAGAGTGCCTGATTGAATGAACCGCGTAGCCGGCCGGGGATCGTCCCGACCGGCTACGAGCTGATTTGGTCGCAAGACCAATCGACCCAGAGCGGACCCGAACCATGCCTCAGATCGCGCAGCTCGCCGAAACATATGCCAGCCAGGTTTTCTGGTTGGCGATCTTTTTCGGCTTCACCTTTTTCGTCATCGGCCGGCACATGGTGCCCAAGGTGATGGCGACGGTGGAGCTGCGCGAACGGCAGATCGTCGATGACCTTGCCGCCGCAGAAGCCGCACGCAAGGCCGCTGACGCCGCGGAAGCGACTTGGAAAGTGGAAAGCACCCGCCAGCGTGGCGAGGCACATGCGCTGATCGCCAAGTCCAAGCTCGAAGCCGCCAAACATAGCGAAACCCGCCTGGCCGCTGCCGGCAAGGTGATCGATGCCCGCATCGCCGAAGCCGATGCCCGCATCGACGCGGCGCGCAGCAGCGCGCTGGCCGAACTCGAAGCCGTTGCCAGCGAAGCTGCCGGCGATATCGTTACCCGCGTGGCCGGAATTACCGTCGATGCCGGCGCCGCGCGCGCCGCAGTCAAGGAGGCGCTCCATGGCTGATGCAGCCAGTCTGATCCTGCTCGCGGCTGGTGCCGCGTCCGAAGCCGCTGAGCCCAGTTCGCTGGGCCTGACCCCGCCGATGTGGGTGGCGCTGTCGATGGCAGTGCTGATCGCCGTCGCTTTGTATCTCAAGGTGCCCAAGATGCTCACTTCCGGGCTCGACGCGGGTATTGCCGAGATCAAGCAGCAGCTCGACGAGGCCAAATCTTTGCGCGCCGAAGCTGAAGCGCTGCGCCAGGAATATGCCGCCAAGATCGCCGGCGCCGAAAAAGACGCTGCAGCCATGCTCGATCATGCCCGCCACGAAGCCGACGCGATCATCGCCAAAGCCGAAACCGATACCGCTGCGGTGATCACCCGCCGCGAGAAGATGGCGACCGACAAGATTGAAGCTGCCGAACTCGCCGCCATCGCTGCGTTGCGTGCCAAGACCGCCGATGCCGCGACTGCCGCCGCGCGCGGGCTGATCGCAGCCAATCATAGTGCAGCGGCTGATAGCGCACTGGTCGATCAGGCCATCGCTGGAATTTGAAGAGTGGAGGGCTTTTAGCCCCCCGAACCCGGCGCGGTAGGCACGGTTCGGCCGGCGGTGATCCGCACCACCTTGCGGTCATGCGGGGCGAAATCGTCGGGCGCGCGGTGCAGCGCGGTCAACTCATCCCAGACGACGAGATCGCCGGCTTGCCAGTGGTGGCGGTAGACGAAGCTGGTCGAGGCGACGTGGCGGCATAGCAAGCGGATGAGCGCATGGCTTTCCGCCCGCTTCAGCCCGACGAGATGCACGACATAGCCGGGATTGATAAACAGCGCTTTCCGCCCGGTTTCGGGATGGGTGATGATCAGCGGCCATTCGCGCGGCGGATATTCGGCATCGAAGCGTTCCTCTGCGTCGGGGCCGTAAAGCGGCAGGTTGATGCCTTCCTTGAACCCCTCGGGCACGATGTGGACTGCCTTGATGTCGGCTAGCCAAGCCTGCATCGTCGGCGATAGCGCGTCATAGGCCGCACACAAGCTGGAAAAGCTGGTGTCGCCGCCCACCGGCGGAATGACCTCCGCTCGCAGTACCGCTGCCCTTGGCAGAAACGGCGTGAATGTGGAATCGCTGTGCCAACCATCGAATTCGCCGGAGATGGCAATGCCGCGCAAATCTTCGCGTTTGATGGCGGCGGCCGGTTTGGGGGCGGCAGGATCGTTGCTCTCCACCACCCGCGATTGCGGGGCAAATTTGATTGCAGGCTGATGCGCCCCGAGGAACTGAAACACCGCCAGCGGCTGTGGCTCGCCGAACAGCGCCGCCAGTCGCAATTGCGCTTCGGCGGTGGCTGGCTTGGCATTGCGGAAGACCAGCACGAAATATTTCGCGAAGGCTTCGCGGATCTGGCGCGCGATCCCAGGCGACAGATCGCAGCTGAGATCGACCCCCTCGATTTGTGCCCCGATGGAGCCGGTCAGCGGTGTAACCGTCAGCCCGCTTGCCGGCTGTGTCTCATCCGTGGATATCGTGGCTGACGTTGCCATCGGTTTTTCTCCCCCGCTGCGAAAGCCTAGCGAGACTCTCGGCGTTGCGTGGCACTGTAACTTGACGCAACGCCGATGATCAATGGGAGTTTGGGCAACGGGGTTAGGTAGAGTTTTCCCTCAGCTATCCTTACCCTCATAAGCCTCGACCACTCGCCCGACGATCGGATGGCGCACCACATCCGCGACGGTAAACCGGGTCACGCCGATGCCTTCGACGCCTTCCAGACGCCGCACCGCATCGGCCAATCCGCTCTGGGCATCCCCGCCGGGGATATCGACCTGGCGGGGATCGCCGCAGACCACCATGCGGCTGTTCTGCCCGAAGCGGGTGAGGAACATCTTCATCTGCGCCTGGGTGGTGTTCTGGGCTTCGTCGAGGATGACGAAGGCATCGGCCAGCGTGCGCCCGCGCATGAAGGCGATCGGCGCGACCTCGATCTCGCCGCTGGCCATGCGCCGTTCGACTTGCTCGGGGGGCATGCAGTCGTAGAGCGCATCGTAAAGCGGGCGCAGGTAGGGATCGACCTTTTCCTTCATGTCGCCGGGCAGAAAGCCGAGCCGCTCGCCCGCCTCCACCGCCGGGCGGGATAGGATCAGGCGCTGGACGCTGCCGCTCATCAATTGGCTGACCGCCTGGGCCACGGCGACATAAGTCTTGCCGGTACCTGCCGGCCCCAGCGCGAAGATAATGTCGTTCTTGGTCAGCGCCTGCATATAGCTGATCTGGGTGGCGGAGCGCGGCACGATGGTCTTGCGCCGGGTGCGGATCATGATCGGCGGGGCTTCGTGGTCGCCGGTGATGATGCCTTCAAGCATCGGCTCGCTCGACATGGCGATCAGCGATTCCACCGCGCCGGCATCGATATCGTGGCCCGCCAGCAAGCGATTCTGCAACCCTTTCAAGACATCGCGGGCCCGCGCCACCGCCTCCTCCGGGCCTTCGATCTGGATGCGATTGCCCCGCGCGGCGATATAGACGCCCAGGCGGGTCTCGATCTGCACCAGATTGGTATCGAATTGCCCGAATACCGCGCCCAACATGGCGGGTTCGTCGAATTCGATTTCAGCCCGGGATCGGCGATTTTCATCGCGACGTGGGGCCGAGGGCGAAAAATGCGCCATTTCATGGGCGCGAGTTGTCTTACGGGCCATGCGCTCCTTTCAAAGGGGGCGGAGTCGGCCCCCGCCACCAAGATAAGGCCCTGAATTTGACAAACAAGCGACATGTTGCACTGCAAAAAAGAAAAACATGTGTAGGGTTTGAGGAACTGTCATCGCCCCACCGGGGGATTTGGCAGTTGGAATTGGTGCCAAAATACCTAAGCTGGCTTAGCAATGACTCGCGGCGCCGAAGTCTCGATTGGGAGAGAACGAATGATCAGCATGGCCGGAAAACTGCGCGCTTTGATCGAAAGCGGCGAGCATTTTGTCGCTGCCGAGGCCTATAGCGCGATCACCGGGCGCATCGTCGAAAGCGTTGGCTTTCCAGCGGCTTATATGGGCGGGCATGCCTGCAGCGCCTTTCATTATGCCATCCCTGACAATGGCATTTTCAGCCAGGTCGAACAGCTCGATCAGGCCACGAGGATTGCCGATGTCATGTCGATTCCCCTGGTCGTCGATGCTGATACGCTCGGCGAAACCGTGGCCGATGCCTATCACTTCACCAAGCGCTATATCCAGCGCGGCATCGCCGGCTACCACGTCGAGGATGAGGTCAATCCCAAGCATTCCAAGTATCTCAACGGTCTGTGCTCGATCGCCGACATGCAGGCACGGATCGATGCCGGGGTGCGCGCGCGTCGGGACAGTGGCGGCGATATCGTCATCATCGCCCGCTGCGACGAGATGTATAACGACCAGAAGGGCGGCGGCGGCAAGTCCTCGCCCGAAGAAGCCATCCGCCGTGGCAAGGCTTACGCCGAGGCTGGGGCCGATGCCGTACTCTTCGCCAGTTGCCCGCCCGAAGACCAGCCGCCGCTGATTGCCGCGCTGAAGGGGATCGTGCCGTACTGCACCATGGGCTTCAACTTGCCCGACACCGCCTTCAACCTCTCGACCGGCTGGGGCTGGATGACGGCTGCCGCCAATCATTTGAAAATGGCCAGGGAACTGATGGAAACCGGCACAATCGCCTCGGCGAATTACAATTTGCCCGAGAAGCACGCACTGATCAATCAGCCGTTCTACGATGAGCTGATCCGCGAATGGGCTGAAAAAACCGGCCGTCCGACCCGCGAGAAAAGTGCGCCTTGATGGGTGTCGTGTGACAAAACGGTAACGACGCAAAGAGTTCTCATTCCCCACCCGCTTGCGGGAGGGGCTAGGGGTGGGCACTTTCTCCTTTTAAGCTTCAGGCCCGGCGTTGCGCAAAAGAGCCCACCCCCGGCCCCTCCCGCAAGCGGGCGGGGAGAAGAAGTGGCGCGATGCTGCTACCCCGTCCTGATCTTCTTAATGCGTAGCAGCAGCGATGCTTCCCCCGCTCGCAGGCACCGTCCCGGTAGACGGATCGACCGATTCCGGCAGCGCCGTCACTTCCACTTCGCCGGCATCGGTAAGATAGCGACGGGCCTCGGCCTGGATCTGCGCCGCAGTGACCGCCCGCAGCCGGTCCGGCGCCTTGAGCTGGCGATCGATACGATCCGCATCGCTTTGCGCGCGAGCGACGAGCATCAGCCAGCCGCCGTTGCTTTTCAATGTGTTGTCGAACCCTTCGATCAGCGGCGCGCGGGCGCGCAACAGGATGTCGTCGCTGACCGGATGGTCGCGCAGTGCGGCCAGGGTCGCGGTAATCGCGGCGCGGGTGGCAGCGAGATCCTGGACCTTGACCGAAGCGGTGATCGAAAAGGTGCCATAGTCTTTCCACACGCGCGAAGGCTCGCTGGACGCGCCCGGCGAATAGGCCTTGCCGAGGCGTTGACGCAGGCTTTCGGTCAATTCGATCTGGACGACGCGCTGGAGCAGGTTGAGCTGCTGCTTTTCTACCGGATCGCTGTCGTCGCGAGTCAGCCAGGTCAGACGCAGCAGGGCCTGGTCGGCGGGACCGGTGTGGCGGACGATGCGCGGGGCGTGATTGCCGGTAAAGCCACGGCGGCGGCGATCGGCATAGGGCAGGAAATCGGGTTCGCGCGCGGGCAGGGCGCCCAGCGTGCGTGCAACCATGGCGATGGCGGCGGTTTCGTCGATATCGCCGACCATGCCGATCTCGATCGCGCCATGCGCCAGACGATCGGCGATATCATGCTTGAGGCGGGCGTAATTGAGCGAGCGATAGGTTTCGGGCTTTTGCAGGGTAAAGCGCGGATCGGCGTCCGACAGCACCCCGCCGATGTCGGCGGACAAAGCGCTGCCGGGGGTCGCGCGCAGCTCGGCCAGCCAGGTATTGATCGCCAGCCGATATTGCACTTCGCCTTCGCTGCGGTAGCCGGGGTCGGTCAGCAGCGCCGCCGTCAATTGCAATTGCAGGGCAAGATCCGCCGGAGTGGTCTGGGCGCCGCTGACGAAACCTTCGGCTGTCGAGGTCAGGCTCGCCGACACCATGTGACCGGCCAGGAGCGTCTGCAACTCGTCCTGGCTGTGCTTGCCCAAGCCCCCGGCGGACAGCCATTCGGCCATGTTCACCGCCAGCGGATTGTCGCGCGTCGCCAGCATATCGCCGCCATCGATGTGCAATTGCACCAGCACTTGATCGCGGCTGATGTCGGTATGCTTGATATTGAGCCGGACACCATTGGCGAAGCGCACCTCGCGGATCGCCAGCAGCGGATCGCGGTGATCGGCGACGACCGTGCCCGGGGTGCCGAAATCGGCGTAGCCAAAGCTG
Organism: Sphingomonas palustris; assembly: GCA_026225215.1. Taxonomy (GTDB): domain Bacteria; phylum Pseudomonadota; class Alphaproteobacteria; order Sphingomonadales; family Sphingomonadaceae; genus Novosphingobium; species Novosphingobium palustris. The sequence goes on from JAMFSI010000060.1 coordinate 19,107, forward strand.
CCAGAGCTGGAAGGCGGCGTAGTTTCGGCCAGCGCGCCATGGCTGCGCCAGCCTTCGGCCCAGGCTTTGCGCAGCGCTGGCGCGCCACCTGCCGGTGCATTGCGGCCCTGGAACAGGATCAGCGGCGCATCGAGCGGCACCGCCTCGCGTTTCAGCGCGGCCAGGACCGTGGCGGGCGTGATCTGCGGGATGAAGCTCTCCAGCCGCTCCAGCGACGCTTGCGGTGTCCCCGGCACATTATCATTGCGCAGCAGCGCGAACACCGCTTGCAGCAATTCACCATCGGTTCGGGTATCCGCTGCCGCCGCACCATGCTCGGTAGCGATGCGGATATTGGCGAGCTGCTCGGCCACTTCGGCCGAGGTAAAGCCGGCGGTCAGCGCATCATGGACGATGCCCGCCGCAGCATTCAGGCCTTTGCGCCATTGGCCGGAGAGCGAATCGACGACGATATTGGTGCTGCGCCCGCTCTTGAAATCCTGGCCGGTGCCGAAGCCGGCATCGCGGAACGGCGGATTAGGGCGGCGCGCGAGATGTTCGAGACGGCGATCGATGATCGCATAGCCGATGCGGCGGAGCAGGGCTTCGCGGCGCTGGGCGATGGTATCGGGTTCATCGAGCCAGGGGCCATGCCGCGAGATGAACAGCCGTTCGGGCACCGCCGGGTCGAGATAGATCGCGGTACGGCCATGATCGCGCGAATCGATCGGGCCGGCCATCGGTTGGGGAAGCGCTGGTGCGGCCTGCCAGCTGGCAAAACGCGCGGTGATCGCCGCCTCGACCGCAGCCGGATCGAAATCGCCGATGACGATCAGTGTGGTGTTCGCCGGCACGTAATGCCGCGCCCAAAAGCTGCGCAGTGTCGCCGGAGTCGCCGCATCCAGCGCCGTGGTAGTGCCGATCGGCATGCGCGCCACATAACGGGCCTGCGGCGTCATGAACGCCTGGCGGCTTAGCGATTCGCGATATTGCCAATTGTTGCGGTCGCGCATCTCGGCGAGCACCACGCCGCGCTCGCGCGACACGGCACCGGGCGAAAACGCCAACTCGCTGGCAGTTTCGCGCATCAGCGTCAAAGCCGTGTCGAGCAGCGCCGGATCGTTGCGCGGCAAATCGAGCATGTAAGTCGTCTGCTCGAAACCGGTCGCGGCGTTGGTATCGGCGCCGAAGGCCAGCCCTTGCCGCTCGAGCAGCCGGACCATTTCACCCTCGGGCACATGGGTGCTGCCCTGGAAGGCCATATGTTCGACAAAATGCGCGTAGCCACGCTCGGCGTCGCTTTCATCGAGCGAGCCTGCCGCCACTTCCATCCGCACCACGCCCTGGCCCTGGGGATTGGCATTGCGGCGGATGACGTAGCGCATGCCGTTCGGCAGCTTGCCGAAGCGATAGGCGGGATCGACCGGGATATCGCTATCGGTGAAGGCCCAGACCGGTTTTGCGCGGGGCGGTGGCGTGGCCGTGATCCGCGCCTGCTGCGGCGCGCAAGCCGCAAGCAGGCAAGTCACCGAGCCGAGGACCAATCCGGGCCGCGCCCGTGGATTCCTTCTTATCACGCAGGTACCCTTATCAGCGGCAGACCCCCGTATGCCGCTCCCGTCCTATTTACCCCGCAATTTGCGATGTTTGGTTAAATCGAGCACTTCGCTCGGACCATTATCTTCTTCGAGCAGGCCGAGGCGCCGGGCCACTTCCTGATAGGCTTCGGCCTCGCCACCGAGATCCTGGCGGAACCGGTCCTTGTCGAGCTTGTCGCCGGTGGTCATGTCCCACAAGCGGCAGCCATCGGGGCTGATTTCGTCGGCCAGGATCACCCGGCTGTAATCGCCATCCCAGACCCGGCCGAATTCGAGCTTGAAATCGATCAGGCGGATGTTGATCGCTGAAAACATGCCCGAGAGGAAATCGTTGACCCGGATCGCCATCGAGGAAATGTCCTGCATTTCCTCATTGGTGGCCCAGCCGAAGCAAGCGATATGCTCCTCGGCGATCATCGGATCGCCCAGCGCATCGTCCTTGTAGTAATATTCGATCAGCGTGTGCGGCAGCGGTTCGCCTTCGGGGATGCCCAGGCGTTTGCTGATCGAGCCGGCGGCGACATTGCGCACCACCACTTCGATCGGAATGATCTCGACTTGCCGGACCAATTGCTCGCGCCGATCGAGCCGGCGCAGGAAGTGATTGGGGATGCCGATATGGCTGAGCCGGGTGAACACATACTCGCTGATGCGGTTGTTGATCACGCCCTTGCCATTGATGGTGCCGCGCTTCTGGGCATTGAAGGCGGTGGCGTCATCCTTGAAATATTGAATGATCGTGCCGGGCTCGGGCCCCTCATAGAGGATCTTGGCCTTGCCTTCGTAAATCTGGCGGCGACGGGACATCGCGTATCGTTCCTTGTCGGCTTGCCGGCCATGCTGTCAGGAGAGCCTGTCAGCGGAAGCCGGCGGAAATCAAAAACCCCGGCTGGCGATTGTCGCCAGCGGCGACCGCATCGCTTGGACCGGGGCTTGGGAGACATATAGGCGATAAGCGGGCGAAAGGCAAACTGGTGTTGTCTGATCCGAAACTTCGTTTCGGATAGCCGGTGCCTGCCTGTTCCCCCGTCCAACGATCCACAAGATACCTTGAAATGGGCGATAGGGCCGGGGAGCGGACCCCAAGCTGATTTCCAATCAGCCTCTCATTGTCTTTTGACGCACAAACTTGTCCTCAGTGACACGAATTCATATGCGCAGCTATCGCCGCCGAGGAAGCGATAACGCGGTCTCTTTTAGATGGTCTGCAAACCGCTGGTCTGTTTTGGGTGGTCATGGCGCATTTAGAGGACCGGCGCCGGAGGCGAGCTTATTGAGGCATGTCCAAACTGCACCTAGAATGGTCGGAAAAAACGCGCTGTGTAGTCAGGCCATTTGCGGAATTTTAAATAGCCATATGTGATAGGCTAGCGATGGAAAGCCCACCGCAAGTGCTTCGATTGTCCGGCAGTCGCACATCAGCGGCTTTCCGAGCCCTATTTTTTGGCTTGGTTTTCGCCCTTCCGGCAACTGCTTTGCTACATATGGGCAAAGATGTCGGCACGAAAATACCGATCATTGGCCTAATCTGGTTGTTGATAGGCTGCTCCGGGGCTGGGATTATGGCGTTCTTTTCTGCATTTAAATCAATTCATCCGGAATGGATCGAAATAACATCTCAAAGACTAACCATCAATTCTTATGGGCCGATTCGCACCTACTCTTGGTCGGAACTAGGCGCGCCAAAGGTCGTTACATTATCTCGTGGAAATCGTTTTATTAATTTCGATAATGCAAAGACCATGCTGCTGCCCGAAAAATTTCGGTGCAGAGAAGGTCAACTGCTCGACATCATCAATGCTGCGCGAGATGGTAGGATTATAGAACCCGCGCAATGGCGGAAGGAACATCCTTTCCAGCTATGGAAGTCAATTTTGATTGGCTTGGCCACGTTCTTGACAGTGTTAATTTTAAAATTCGGCCCGACGCTTCTGAGGTGAACACCTCCTCGAACTAGGCAATCCTCATGGGGTGTACCCGGCGGCCACCCAAGTAGCGGCGCTGCTGATTGGGATACCTACAGGTGCCGTTCTACGTCCTGTTTGTTGTGAAGGATGCGAACGATCTCAATCCGGTCGCCGTGGTTACGGAAATAGATGACATGCGCGCCGCAAGGGTGTTTCAGATAACCGGTGCGGACCGTCGTCACTCTGCCGCGCCTCCGGCCTAAAGCCAGTGCCTCAAACGCCGCGATAAGCTCTTGGTGATAGGTGTCAGCCTGTTCCAGCGACCAGTTTGCCAGCGTGTAGAGCCAGATGCCTTCGAGATCGACCTCAGCCAGCGGCGAAAGCCGGTAGGTTCTAGTTCCCACTCTGGTCCGCGTACTTCGCGTGCATCCGGGTCAGAAACGCCTCGCTGTCGAAGGCGCGTGGCTCGCCCGATTGCTCCCCGGCAATCAGCGCCTCCTGTAGCGACCGCACCTTGGTTTCATGCTCTTCCAGCAGACGCAGCCCGGCGCGTACAACGTCGCTGGTTGAACCATAGCGCCCCGCCTGCACCTGATCGCTGATGAAGCTGGCGAAGTGATCCCCGATTGTCACCGAGGTATTGCGGGCCATCGTCGTCCTTCCCGTATGAAAGCGGCTCCACCGTATACCAAAAAGTATTACTCTCCAAGCGGGGAAGGCGATTGCCAATGGACTCTCATGCTAACGTGGCATTTGCCGGCAAGCCGCGCCCATAGGCCGCGCGCACCAGGGCGATGAAGCGGCTGCCATCATAGCGCAAGCGATCGCGATCGGGTGCGTACAGCAGGCCGATCTCGCGTTGCAAATCGAAGTCGCGCACCCGCACCATGCGCTGACGCGGGTCGGCGAAGCTTTCGGGCATCATGCCGATGCCCATGCCGCCGCGCACCACCGCCAGCATTCGCTCGTCGCTGGTGGTCTTGAGCACGAAGCGCGGACGCACGCCGTGATCGGTGAAAAAGCGGCTGATTTCGGGAAGTGCCTCGCAATGCCGACGCACCACCATGCGGTCGCCGGCCAATTGTTCGGGCTCGACCACTTCGCAATGACCGAGCGGGTGATCGCGCGGCAACACCATCAGATAGCGCTCGCTGGCCAGCGCTTCGGGGTGAAACCGGGCGTGGTGCGGGCGCACGACGGTGAGCGCGATGTCGAGCCGTCCGCGATCGAGCCGCTCGGCCAGTTCGCGCTCGCTGCCGTCGAGCAATTCCAGCACCTCTTCCGCGCCGGCCGCGCGATGGCGCTGCACCAATGCGTCGATGGCGGAGGTCGGAATGGTGGTCAGGACGCCGACGCGCAGCACCTGGGGCTCGGGCGCGTCGCGGAATTCCTGCAAGGCGAGTTCATATTCGGCGGCGATACGGCGTGCGCGGGCAAGGAACCGGCTGCCGGCCGGGGTCAGGGCCACCCGGCGCTTGTCGCGATCGAACAGCCGCGCGCCGAGTTGGTGTTCGAGCTTGGCGATTCCGGCGGAGAGCGTCGGCTGCGTAACGCCGACTTGCCCGGCCGCGCGGCTGAAATTGCCGACTTCCGCCACTGCCAGGAAATACCGCAGCATATATCGATCGATCATAGATGCTGTCTATGGGTTGGGCGGCAACATTGCAATCATGTCGATTTCCTGGCGCTGAGCCCTTGTCGCTGCGGTCGACATCCGTAACAATGGTCCGGCAATCACAAACGACAGGGAGTTGAGCATGGCTGGCCAGGACGATATGCGCGAAGCCTTGGCCGCGCGCGCGGCGGAGATCACCGGAAAACCACAACGTATCGAAGAAGTGCCGGAGGCAAGCCTGAGCGGCGACGCACTGGAACTGATCGATCGCATCCGTGGCTCTGCCGGGTCCACCCGGCAAGGGCCGATTCCCGGCTATTTCCTGACGATGGTCAAGCATCCCGATATCTTCCGCTGCCAGCTCGAATTGGGCACGGTGATCTTCAAGGGCCATCTGCCACCGCGCGACCGCGAACTGGCGGTGCTCCGCGTCGGCTGGCTCTGCCAGGCGCCTTACGAATGGGGTGAGCACGTCGATATCGGGCAGCGTTGCGGCGTGACTTCCGCGGAGATCGAGCACGTCATCGAGGGCTCCACCGCCCCCAACTGGAACGAGCATGACCGCGCGATCCTGCAAGCGGTGGAAGAATTGCTCGATCATAAGAGCATCAGCGACGAGGTCTGGTCCGTCCTGGCGAAAAACTGGAACGAGCCGCAATTGATCGAATTCCCGATGATGGTGGGGCAATATGTCGCCACCGCCTTTGTGCAGAATTCGCTGCGTATTCGTCTGGCTGCGGATAATCCTGGCCTGACGTATCGCTGAGGGATGCCGTGACGGGGATGGTCTGCGACTGCAGGAAGGCCCGCCTTCGCGCACTTAAGAAACCGATGCCATCCGGCGCATATGTTTCGCAAACGAAAAATATCGATTTTCGATATTATCGATTGACGATATGGAGATAATCATATATTGATTATCGATATTGAGCATATCGGAGAACATCCATGACCCAATCCTTTATCCGCCCGCTGGCCGCTTTTTTGGCGGTTACCGCTATGAACGTCCTGTGGGTTACAACTCTCGCCATGCACGCAGCCTGACTGCGCGCCGGGGGATGGCTGCAGGGCAACAATGCCGGGAGGAAATATCATGCTGACTACCGATCGCGATCCGCTGCTTCGCGGCACCAGGTTGCTGTTGGTTATCACCGTGGTGATCTTTTTCGTCGCCGGTGTCGGGGCATTGGGTTCGCTGGTGCCGGTCTGGTTCTTCAGCGATCATGTCATCAGATGGTTGTCCGCCCATTCGGACGGCTCGCAAGTCGGACGCGATGCGCTGGTGGCGGTCAGTGTCATGCTGATCGGGCTGACTGTAATCGATGGCCTGAGCATTCAGTTCTTGCGCAAACTGATCGCCATCATCGATTCTGTAGGGCAGGGATCCCCGTTCATTCCCGAAAACGCCGTCCGATTGCGCGGCATGGGATGGCTGGTGCTGACGATGCAGGGCATGGAACTGCTCGGTCCGCCACTGACGCCGTGGTTGCGGCAGGCGCTGGCCAACCATCGCTTCTTTGTCCCGTTCTCGCTGGGCGCTCTGGTCACGGCGCTGTTGCTGTTCATCCTGGCCCGGGTATTCGATCACGGCACGCGCCTGGCCGAAGACGTCGAGGGTACCGTTTGATGGCCGACCGTGAAATCGACGGGGGCTCTCGCATCGTCGTAAAGCTCGATGACCTGCTGTACGCGCGCCGAATGACGCTGACCGAACTGGCCGAGCGCGTCGATATCACGCTTGCCAATCTCTCGATCCTCAAGACCGGCAAGGCCAAGGCTATCCGCTTCTCGACGCTGGAGGCGATCTGCCGCGAACTCCAATGCCAGCCGGGCGACCTGCTCGGCTATAATGGTGAAGAATAACGCCATGGCGGCGACAATCGACCGGGAGCCGAGCGCGCGTCGTCTGTTCGCCGTGCTGGGTATCGGCTCGTTGCTCGGCGGCTGCGTGGTCGGGCCCAATTACACGCCGCCGTTGGCAGCATCGCTCGCGGTGCCGGCCGATTACACCATTCATATCGCGCCCGGCGCCCCGATCGACCTGGCGAGCTGGTGGCAGCAGTTCAACGATCCGCTGCTCACCGATCTCATTGCCCGGGCGACCACCGGCAATCTCGATATTGCCGTTTCGGAGGCGAGGCTCCGGCAGGCGCGCGAGTCCCTGGTCCAGGCGAAAGCCAGCCTGCTGCCGACGGTAACCGGGTCGGCGAGCGAAACCCATACTGCAGAATATACCAAGACCGCTGTGGTGGGCGGCATACCGCAGCTCGGTGGCAATTACGCCTTCGATACGCTGTCGCTTGGGGCGGATGCGTCGTGGCAGGCAGACATTTTTGGCGGCAATCGGCGTTCTGTAGAAGCCTCGCGGGCAAGCGCGGGTTCAGCGCAGTTCCAGCTTATCGGTGTGCGCACCTCGGTGGCGGGCGAAGTGGCGAGTAATTACATCGCCGCGCGCCTCGCCCAGGCCCGGCTGGCCATTGCCCGCGATACGCTGCGCACGCAGGACGACAATCTCGATATCGCCGGCTGGCGGGTGCAGGCCGGCCTGGCCTCGTCGCTCGACGAGGAGCAGGCCCGCGCCCAGCGCGCGCAGACCGCCGCAACTATCCCGCAATTCGATACCGACTTCACCAGCGCGGTCAATCGTCTCGGGGTACTGACCGGACAAGCCCCCGGTGCGCTGCGCGCTGCGCTTGAAGTGCCCGGCGCGATCCCTCGTGGTCCCGATGGCGTCGCGGTCGGTATCCCCGCTGACACGTTGCGCCAACGGCCCGATGTACGTGCGGCGGAGCGCGATCTCGCCACGGCCACCGCGCAGATCGGCGTCGCGCAAGCGCAGCTTTATCCGGCGCTGACGATCACCGGCAATCTGGCGACCGAGGGCAGCAAGTTCTCCGGGCTGACCGACCTCATCACCAGTTCGCTGTTCGCCGGATTGAGCCAGACCATTTTCGATGGCGGACGGCTGCGCTCGGAGGTTCGCGCAGCGCGCGCCAATACCGATGCCGCCTTCGCGACTTACAAATCGACGGTGCTCACTGGCCTCGAAGATGTCGAGAACGGCATGCAGGCCGTAGACTCCGCCAAGCGCCAGCAGGTCGAGTTGGCCATCGCGCGCGACGCCTCGAACAATGCCGCGATCTTTGCGCGCAGCCAGTACCGCACCGGCCTCACCGATTTCGTCACCCTGCTCCAAAGCGAACAGTCGCTGCTGTCGGCGCGCGACGCATTGGCTTCGTCCGAGGCCAGTCAGGCGACCGCACTGGTCCAGCTTTACCTTGCGCTCGGCGGCGGCTGGCAGCCTGATGCGGCACCTCTAGCGGCCCGAACAACGGATCACAGCCATGACTGACTCCACCCTCGCGGAATTTCTGGGCGAGGATGCGGCACCGCCGCGCCGGCGCTGGCTCAAATGGGGCGCCATCGGTCTCGGCGTGATCGTGCTGCTGCTCATCCTGCGCGCGGTGTTCGGCGGCCATGCCGCCGCGCAATATGCCACCGCGCCAGTGCAGAAGGGCGATCTCGCCGTCACTGTCTCGGCCACCGGCAATCTTGCCCCAACCAAGCAAGTCAATGTCGGCTCCGAAGAGTCGGGGATCATCGTCGGCGTCTTCGTGCAGAACAACGACCATGTGACCAAGGGCCAGAAGCTCGCCCAGATCGATCCGACGCTGTTTCGCGATGCGGTGATGCAGAGCCAGGCCGCGCTGCTGTCGGCGCAAGCGTCGGTCGCGCAGAACAAGGCGACCCTCGATCAGAATACCACGACGTTGCATCGCTATCGCGAGGTGGCGCGATTGTCGGGCGGCAAGGTGCCCTCGCAAACCGAACTGGATACCGCCAAAGGCGACTATGCACGCGCCATCGCCAATCTCCAGGCCGCCGAAGCGCAGGTGGCCCAGGCGCGGGCGACACTATCGACTAACCAGACCAACCTCGCCAAATCGACGATCTACGCGCCGGTCGACGGCGTGGTGCTATCGCGGCAAGTCGAGCCCGGCCAGACCGTGGCGGCGGCATTCAACGTCACCACGCTGTTCACCATCGCTGAGGATCTTACCGCGATGAAGCTCGACGTGAAGGTGGACGAGGCCGATATCGGCGAAGTCGCGGTCGGTGACAGCGCCAGCTTCGCGGTCGATGCTTATCCGGGGCGCAGCTTCGAGGGCTCGGTCACCCGCATCGATCTTGGCGCCAATGCCACCCCGACGATCAACAGCGCCGGCACCACGGTTACGGCGACCACCACGGTGATCTCCTATACCGCGTCGCTGACAGTCAAAAACCCGCAGCTATTGCTGCGCCCCGGCATGACCGCGACCGCGAGCATCCTCGCCTCGATGGAGCATGATCAGATCCTCGTGCCCAACGCCGCGCTGCGTTTTACCCCCGAGGCGGACAAGGCCATGGGCGGATTCCAGCTCGGCCCCAAGCAGGGCAGCGGCGGCTTTGGCGTGGCCGGCCAGACCAAGACCGCGACCATCGGTCGTGGCAGTCAGCAGACCGTCTATGTCCTCGGCGATGATGGCAAGCCGCGCGCGGTGCGGGTCACCATCGGCAGCAACAACGGCACGGTGACCGCGGTGACCGGCTCGGGCCTGAAGCCGGGGACGCAGGTGATCACCGGGCGGCTGGCCAAGGCGGGCACATGACCGGGGGCATAAGCGCCGATAATCCCGAGCCGCTGATCCGCCTCGCCAACGTCACTAAGCGCTTCGGCACCGGCGAGGCGGCGTTCCAGGCGTTGAAAGGTGTCGATCTCGATATCGAGCAGGGCGATTTCATGGCGGTTATGGGCCCTTCGGGGTCGGGCAAATCGACCACCATGAACATCCTCGGCTGCCTTGATGTGCCATCCTCGGGTAGTTTCCTGTTTCGTGGACATCATGTCGAGCATCTCGGGCGGGATCAGCGCGCGCTATTGCGCCGCCGCTATCTCGGTTTCGTCTTTCAGGGCTTCAATCTGCTTGCCCGCACCACCGCGCTCGAAAACGTCGAACTGCCGCTACTCTATCGCGGCGAGGACAAGCGGGTCCGTTATCAGATGGCGATGGCGGCGCTCGACAAGGTCGGGCTTGGGCCGTGGGCGAAGCATACTCCGGCGGAATTGTCCGGCGGTCAGCAACAGCGCGTCGCCATCGCCCGCGCCATCGTCACCCATCCCGATGTACTGCTGGCGGACGAACCGACCGGGAATCTCGACAGCGAAAGGTCGATCGAGATCATGGAACTGCTCACCGATCTCAACCGGGTGAGCGGCATCACCGTGTTGATGGTCACTCACGAGCCCGAGATGGCGGCCTATGCTCGCACCATCGTCCATTTTCGCGACGGCCTCGTCCATTCGATCGAGCGCAAAGCTGCATGACCGGGCAAGTCAGCACCACCCGCCTCATCGCCACCACCGCGCTGCTCGCGGTGCGGGCGATCCGGCGGCACGTGCTGCGCTCGTTCCTGACGGTGCTGGGCATCGTTATCGGCGTCTTCGCGGTGGTGACGATGGTCACCCTCGGCAATGGCGCGGCCCGGTCGGTCCATGACCAGGTCTCGGGGCTTGGCGCCAATATCCTGGCAGTGCTGCCCGGCACCGCCACCGGGCGCGGCGGCGGCGGGGAAACCCCACCGCCGTTCAAGCCGGAGGATGTCGATGCCATTCGCGACCCGATCGGCGGCGTCACCGCGGTCGCCGCGCAAGCGCAGGCTTCGGCGACGGCGGTGTTCAACGCGGCGAACTGGCCGACCACGGTCAACGGCACCAGCGATGCTTATCTCGACGCCCAGAACTGGAAGCTGACCGATGGTCGGCGCTTCAGCGATCAGGAGGAGCAGGCGGGGAAATCGGTGTGCCTGCTCGGGACCACGGTGACCAAAAACCTCTATGTCGGCCAGGAGCCGGTGGGAACGACGCTGCGGCTGGGATCGATCAGCTGCACGGTGATCGGCGTCCTTGCGACGCGCGGTCAAGGGGGCTTCGGCCAGGACAATGATGATACCGTGATCATGCCGCTCAAGGCGGTGCAGCGCCGCCTGACCGGCAGTCGCGATATCCGCGCCATCATCGTTGCCGCCGATCCCGCTTATGACAGCGCTGCTGTTCAGGAATCGATCGCGGCACTGATGCGCCAGCGCCGCAATATCAATGGCGGCAAACTCGATGATTTTACCATTTTCGACAGCAAGCAGATCGCCGACACGCTCTCCAGCGTCACCGGCATGCTCACCGCCATCGTCAGCGCGGTGGCCGCGATTTCGCTGCTGGTAGGCGGGATCGGCATCATGAACATCATGCTGGTTTCGGTCACCGAGCGCACCCGCGAGATCGGCATTCGCCTCGCCATCGGCGCGGTCGGCCGCGAAGTGATGCTGCAATTCCTGGTCGAGGCGGTGGTGCTGTCGTGCATCGGCGGGTTGATCGGACTGGTGCTGGCTTTTTTTACCACGCTCGGTCTGTCAGCACTGCTCGCCATACCCTTCGTGTTCGATCCCCTGACCAATATCATGGCCTTCGCCTTTTCAGGCCTGATCGGCGTGATCTTCGGTTATTTTCCGGCCAGACGCGCGGCCAGTCTCAACCCGATCGACGCTTTGCGCCATGAGTAGAACCCGTCTCACGCGCGCTGGATTGATAGGCATGCAGGAAGGGAGTGCCATTCAGCCCGATCTAAGCTTTTGTTATCGCATCGCTTAATGCCAAAAACCGGTGCCCACTTTTTGGCGCGATGCTCTAAAATTCTCTAGCAAAAATCGCACGGCCTTGACTTCTCATCGCAAGATATTATTCACATTTTGAACAAATGTGAACGGTGGAGAGTGAGTCGTCGAATGATGAGGTTGTTACGCCATTTGGCGCTGCCGGCCCTATCCGCCATGCTGAGCGCTGCCGCCGTCGCGCAGCCCGTCGATTTGCCGATTCCTGTGGCAAACCTGGACCGGCTGCCAGCGACTGTGCATATTCTGCGCTTGCCCGGTGGCGCGGTTTACGCCGATGCGGACGGGCACGTCCTCTATGGGATGGACATGCGCACCTTGATTAGGGAAGGGGTTGATCCCGCGCAACACTGTATCGGCGATTGCGCTGCAACCTGGAAGCCGCTGCTGGCGCCCCCGGGCAGCGAACCGACCATCAGCTTCCCTCGCCATTACGGCAAGGGGATCGTCGAGCTTCCGCGCTCGGCCAGCACCACCAGCGCTTTACCGCTGCCAGCCGATTGGGGCATCATTGCGGGCCCGCAAGGGCCGCAATGGGTCTATAAGAATTGGCACATGGTTTTCGTCCGGCGCGGCGATCGTCCGGGTTCCACGGCTTTCGACGGCGCCGAAGAGCAAACCTGGAATACGCTGAAATTCATTCCGCCGATCCCCAAAGTGATCGCCCCCGGCAATGTCCAGCCGATCGCGGTGAAGGGCGACTACATTCTCGCCGATGCGGATGGCCATGCCTTGTTCACCGGTTCCTGCGCGCAAAGCTGCGCCGGCTGGCAACCACTCGGTGCTGGCATGGCTTCCGCGGCGATCGGCGAATGGACGGTCAACACGCGCGGGGATGCGCCGCAATGGCTGTGGCGTGGCAAGCCGGTTTTCGTCAGTCAGGAAGATGATCCCAAGCAGATCCCGGCTTCGACGCAACCCCTCAAGCCCTGACAACGGGATCGCAAGATGAGCAATATGCATAGCAACCACGATCGGCGCTCTTTCCCCACGGGGTGGTGGCGAGGCGCTCGCCCCGTCGCATCAGGCGCGCTGGCGATCGGACTATTGGCGGTCGCACCCATCGCCGGCCACCATCTTGTCGGCGGTAGCCCGGCGCGCTCGGCGGAAAACCCGCCCGCAAAATTGCCTGCTCCGCCGCGCGATGGCACGCTGGGCTTCGTCGTCGCGCAATTCGTATCGCCGATTGTACCGGGCAACGATGCCTGTCCGCATGGTACCGCACCGCGCTTGCGCGAGGAATATCTGCGCACCCTGCCCGATGCCGAGCAGGCGCGGCTGCGTCTGAAGGATAATGAGAAGGAATTGGTCAGCCGCTGGCACGCTTATGCTCTCGGGCCCAACGAGACCAATGTCTGTTCGCAGCCCGATATGTTCACGCATACGCCTTATCCCGGCGTCGAAAGCCGCTATGGCTGGGGCCTCAACCTCGGCGGCAGGAATGCTGCGGGCGCAGGCGATAATACGACCTGCGCGCATGACAAATTCCAGTCTCCCACCGGCGAACAGGGGATCGACAATCAGGAATATCGGGCGACCGGCTGCACGCTGGAAATGCGCGGGGTCGACGGCAACGGCGGTGACGCGCTGACCGGGATGCAACAATTCCACAACTCCGGCCAATGGACTCAAGTGATCCTGCTCAAGGGCGTTCACAGCTTCGTCCATCAGGACAATGTCGAAGTGATCTATGCCAATACCGCCGATCGACCGATACTGGATAGCAAGGGCCAGTTCCTGCCCGGCATGAGTTTTACCGTGAACGATACCGGCGCCCGGCATCGCAACGTGCTGCACGGACGGATCGACAATGGCGTGTTGACCACCGAGCCGGCAGACATCAAGCTGGCACAGACCTGGGGGCAGGGTGGCCCGCGCGACATCCGTGGAAATCGTAGCGCCTATCATTATCACAAGGGCCGGTTGCGCCTCGAATTTCAGCCCGATGGCTCGCTGCGGGGCCTCGTCGGCGGTTATCGCAATCTCTTCGATGTGATCGTCAGCTCCTCACTCGGCGGTGAGGGCGCCGCTATCGTTGCCGGGATCGACTGTTCGGCCGAGATGGCGTCGCTCAAAAAATACGCAGACGGCATGCGCGATCCCAAAACCGGCCAATGCACTGCTGTATCGAGCGCAATGCGTATCGGCGCCATTCCCGCCTTCGTCGCCGATCTGCCGACCGCCCAGAGGACCGCTTCCCGATGAAATCGATCCGTCGCTTATCCTCACTGGCCTTGATCTGCGCCAGCGCGTCGCTGCTCGCCGGTACCGTTGCCAGCCTGACCGCCCCCGCCGGGGCGCAAGGCACCGCCGTGGCATCGGCTTCCCCGATCGACGCCCCCCAGATCGTTGCCATGCGCCGACTGACCGAGGCGCAGTACCGCAATGCCATCGCCGATATCTTCGGCCCGGACATCAAAGTGGCTGGTCGGTTCGAGCCGGTCGTCCGCCCGGTCCACGAACTGATCGCCAGCGGCTCGCGCGAAGCGGCGATCTCGCCCCTGGGGCTTGAACAGTTCGACAGCATGGCGCGCAACATCGCCGCGCAAGTGTTCGACGAAAAGCATAGCGGCCAGTTCATTCCCTGCCATCCGCAGGACAACGCCAAGGCGGATGATGCCTGCGCCACGGCAACGCTGGCGCCGCTTGGGCGCTATCTGTTCCGCCGGCCACTGACCACTCAGGAACTTGTCCTTTACGTCAAGATGGCGGGCCTGGCAGCCGGCCCTACCGGCTCGTTTAACGGGGGACTCGAGCTGGCGCTGTCGGCGATGCTGGTGTCGCCCAATTTCCTCTATATCGTCGAAACCGCGCAGCCCGATCCCGCCCATCCTGGAGTTTTGGCGCTCGACAATTATTCGCGCGCGGCCCGGCTCAGCTTCACCTTGTGGAACTCCACCCCCAATGCCGTGCTGCTCGATGCCGCCGCTGCGGGACGGCTGACCGATCCGGCACAGCTTGCGGAAATCGCGCGCGGCATGGTCGCTTCGCCGCGCTTCGAACAAGGCGTGCGCGCCTTTTTCACCGACATGCTGCTGTTCGAGCGCTTCGACAATTTGTCGAAGGACCCGGTGCTGTTTCCTTATTACAATGCCCAGGTCGGCCAGGCGATGCCCGAGCAGATGCTGCGCACCATCGTCGATGAACTGGTCACGCGCGGCGGCGATTACCGCCAGCTATTCACCACCAATCGCACCTGGATGACGCGTGCGCTGGGCGGGCTTTATCAAGTGCCGGTGCATAAATCCGCAGGGTGGGAGCCTTACACCTTCGCCCCCGGCGACGATCGCGCCGGCATCCTCGGCCAGGCTGGGTTCCTGGCGATCTATTCGCAGACCGGGCGCAGTTCACCGACGCTGCGTGGCCGCGCTGTCCGCGAATTGCTGATGTGCCAGCCGGTGCCGAACCCGCCGGGCAACGTCAATTTCACCGCAGTGCAGGATACCAAGAACAAGGCGGTGCCCACCGCGCGCATTCGCCTCTCCGCGCATGTCACCGATGACAATTGCGCCGGTTGCCACAAGCTGACCGATCCGGTCGGCCTGTCGCTGGAGCGCTTCGATGGTATCGGCTCGTGGCGCACCACCGAAAACGGCGCGCCGATCGATCCCTCGGGCAATCTCGACAAGACTGTTTTCTCCGGCGCGGCGGGGCTCGGCAAGGTGCTCGCGGAAAGCCCCGATACTCACCAATGCGCCGCCTCACGCGCGCTCGAATATGCTCGCGCTATGCCCAGCGACGATGACGGCGATCTCGTCGAAGCGCTCGACAAGCAATTCGCCGCAGACGGCTACAGCATCAAAGCCTTGTTCCTGCGCGTCGCGACACTGCCGGAAAACTATCAAGTGAAAATCCCCGCTCTCCAGACTGGCGCAACCCGCGTCAGCATGGCCAATCAGTAATTCGCGTCAATAACAGGAGCAGGACGATGCGTTTCGATCTTTCTCGCAGGACCGCCCTTCGCGGTATGATCAACGGCGCGGGGGTAGCGGTGGCGCTGCCGCTGCTCGACGTGTTTCTCGATGGTAACGGCGTGGCGATGGCAGCGACGGGCGCGCCGGTGCCGGTGCGTTTCGGTACCTGGTTCTGGGGCCTCGGGGTCAATCCCAGTCGGTGGTTTCCGACGACCGCCGGGCCGAATTACGACCTCAAGCCCGAACTGGCGCCGATCAAACCCTTTCAGAGCAAGATCAACGTGCTCGGCAACTTCAACGTCATGCTCGATGGCGCACCGAACCTGCCGCATGTCTCGGGTGGCCCGGCGATCCGCACCGGCCGCGCCTTGACCGCCGATCGCGGTCTGCCGGGCGAAAGCTTCGACGTCACCATCAGCGATCTCATCGGCAAGCGCACGCGCTTTTCCAGTCTCGAAGTATCGGCCATCGGCGATGCGCGCAATTCGCTGAGCGGACGCGGCGGCGGCGATCTCAATTCCTCGGAAACCACCCCGGCCGGCCTGTATCAGCGCGTCTTCGGCACTGGCTTCAAAGACCCCAACAGCGCCAGTTTTACCCCCGATCCGCAAGTCATGGCGCGGCGCAGCGTGCTCTCGGCGGTGGCCGATCAGCGTCAGGCGCTTAATCAGGCGGTGGGTGCGGCCGACCGCCAGAAACTCGATCAATATTATACCTCGGTGCGCCAGCTCGAGAATCAGCTCGACGTCGAACTGACCAAGCCGCAGCCGCTCGAAGCCTGTCTGGTGCCGCGCAAGGTGTCCGCCGACCTGCCGGTCAACGGCGAGATCGAAACGGTGATGCTGAACCACCAACTGATGACCGACCTGCTGGTGATGGCGCTGGCCTGCGATCAGACGCGGGTGTTCAACATGATGTTCAACAATGGCGCCTCCTCGCTGACCCGGATCGGCAGCACCGTCACCCATCACCAGCTCACTCATGAGGAAGTGCTCGACAACAAGCTGGGCTACCAGCCGGAGGCAACCTACTTCCTCACCAAGATCATGGAGGCCTGGGTCTATTTTGTCGGCGCGCTCGATAAGGTCAAAGAAGGTGATCGCACGCTGCTCGACAATACCATCGCCTTTGCGCATTCCGAGACCGAGTTCGCCAAATTCCACACCATCGATAATATTCCGATGATGACGGCGGGCAGCGGCGGCGGCCGGATCAAGACCGGAATCTACGTCGATGGCCAGGGCACCCCGGTCAGCCGGGTCGGCCTGACCCTGCAACAAGCTATGGGCGTGCCGGTCGACCGCTGGGGCTCGAAGAGCATGGAAACCAACAAGCGGCTCGGGGAGATCCTGGCGTGAAGCATGTTGCCGCTATTGCCGGGCTGATGCTGGCCACGCCGGCGCTGGCCCAGACGCAAGCGCTCGCGCCGGCAGCCTCCGCGCCCATCGGCAGCCTGATCGGACCCGCCTTGTTCGTCAGCGATATCGCGCGTTCGATCCATTTCTACGAGGCGCTGGGGCTCCATGTCGGCATGGATATGGGGCCACCGCAGCGGCATGAGACAATGCTGGTCTTTGGCGATCCGCGCAATCCCGGCATCATTCTGCTCTCCGACAAGACAGCGACGGCACCCGTGGCGATCGATCATGGCCATGGCTATGACCGCACCATAATGCGCATCGGCGATCTGGCGGCGGCGCAGGCGCGGCTCCAGGCGGGCGGCTTCGCCACTACGCCGATCCGCGATGTCGCGATGGGTTATCGGATGATGCTGGCCACCGACCCCGATGGTTACAAGTTCGAACTGGTGGAAAGCCACCCCCACTCACAATGATGGCATGAGGGTTTTGCGATGATCGATACGCGTCGTTCCTTTCTGACGCTGGTTGGGCTGGCGCCCGTGGCGTTGCTGGCTGCAGGCCGCGTCAGCGCGGCCGAGCCGACCGCCTGCTACGATCCGAACAAGCTGCCGCTGAGACAGAAGTCGCGCCGCCGGGCGAACGATTATGTCGAGCAATCCTCTGACCCCGCGAAGCATTGCAGCCTGTGCAGCTTTTTCACTGCTGCGGCGCCGGGCTGCGGTACCTGCACGATCCTGGGTGGTCCGGTGAATGCCGGCGCGGTGTGCTCATCCTTCGCGGTCAAGGCCAAGGCATAGTCAGGATTGGGCCTTCACGAGCCATCTTCCGACGAAAGGTTACCGAAAATGAATCGTAAAGCAGTATTGCGCGTCGCCGAGCTGGCTGCTGCGGCGCTGGTCGCTACGCCGCTGCTGGCCAGTCCGGCCGATGTGGTGAAATCGCGTATCGCCGGTCTGCGCGAACTGGGCGCGGCATTCAAGGCGGTCAATGACGGGGTGCATGCCAGTGAGCCGCAGACCATCCTGATCCAGCAATCGGCGCGGCAGATCCGCAACGCCGCCTCGCAGATGGCCGACTGGTTCCCGGCGGGCAGCGGGCCGCAACCGGGGGTGAAGACCGCGGCAAAGCCTGAAATCTGGGCTCAGGGCGGTCGATTCAAGGCTGCGCAAACGGCTTTTGCCAGTGAAGCGGTGAAGTTTCAGCAGATCGTCAATAGCGGCAATATCGACGCCATCCGCGCCGAGGCGCCCAAACTCGGCGCTACTTGCAAAGCCTGCCACGAGAATTTCCGAACGCCCAGCTCCTGATTTTGTGGCGCAAATGTGGAGTTGCCGGTGCGTGCCCCTCTTGGCTTGCATTAATTTATATCATGAATTAATGGCGACCGGATCGTGGCCGATTTAAAGGCGTGATCTCCGCGCGGTCCGCTGTTCACGAAGGAAGACATGACGATGTTTAAAGCCATGATGCGCGGAGAGGATATGCTCTCGCTATGGCTCATTCTGTTCGTGGCGGCAGGGATCATCGGCGGGGTCGTCAGCGGCTTTTTCAAAGCACGAAGAATCCAGCCCAACGGCTTCAAGTGGAAGATTTTTCGCAACGAGGCCATTATCGCGGTCATTACCCTGGCCATTTCCGGCAAGCTGCTGGGGCTTCTGAACGGCTGGCTGAAGGCGCACGGCTGGATCAGCATTAACAACGCACCGGCGGCCTGGTGGCAGATTGCCTTTGAATATGTGCTCTATTTTTTCCTGTTCGACACGTATTTTTACTGGTTGCACCGCTGGATGCACAAGGAACCGATCTACAGTTGGGTACACAAGCTGCACCACAAGTCGACATCGCCCAATCTGCTCACCACGCTTTCGGTCAATCCATTGGAGTCCTTCATCAATGGAGGATTTATGTCGCTCTTTCTGCTGGTGTTTCCCATCCATGCCGCTGCTGCGGTACTCATCCTGCCGACGAATGCCATCATGGGGCCCTATGTGCATAGCGGCTATGAGTTCCTGCCGCGCTGGTGGAACCGCAGCTGGGCGACCAAATGGTTCATCTCCGCAACCTTCCATGACCAGCATCACCGCTATTTCACCGGCAATTTTGGCGGTTATACGACTATCTGGGACCGGTTGTGCGGTACGATGCGCCCCAAGTTCGAGGCCGATTTCGATAAGGTCAAACAGCGCAGTTCGAAAAATATCGCGCTGTCCGAGACGGCCAGCGCGGGCACGCCCCAGTACCTATCCCTTTGAGCAGATATTCAACCGCTTATACGGCACGCCGCTCTGAGCTTTTGTTGTCGCATCGCCTAATGCCAAAAACCGGTGCCCACTTTTTGGCGCGCCGCGCTAAGCCCCTTCGCCGCTGGTGTCATCGTCGCCGCGCACTGCCCGTAGCATCCGGGTAAATTGGCGGATGTCGTCTTCGCTGTAATCGCGCAGATTGTCGTGAATGATGGTGGAAATGGCGTTGCGGATTTGCAGACAAGCCGCTTCGCCCGCGCCCGTCAGCGCCAGTTCGGAGCGCCGGCGATCCTGCTCGCCGGGTTTGGCGGCGATCAGTCCGGCTTCGGTCAGCCGCACCAGTTCAGCGGTGATCAGGCTACGGCCGACTGCGAATACTGTGCTCAGATCGGTGGGATGGACCAAGCCGTTCGAGATCAGGTTCAAGATCCAGGCGCCGCGAGGGCCGAGATCGTAGCGCTCGGTCACTTCCCAGGTGGCTTGCTTGAGCGGCCGGCCGGCAAAGGCCAGTCCCTCGGCCAGCAAGCCCAGTTCGCCCCAATCCAGATGATCCGAAGCGCCGGCAGAGTCTTTACGTGATCTGGCCCGCGCGCCGCGTGTCAGCTTGAGCAGGATATCCTCGCGTCTATCCTTGCTCATAGCGGCAGTCCCCTGCTCACCCACCAGGCCACGCCGCCGGCAATCGCGACCGCAATGACCAGATGGAGCAGGGGCGCCGTGCGCAGAGGCTCGCTGCCCGGCGGCATCGTGCGATCGCGCCCGATCACCATCGGCAGCAGGAGATTGCGCCCGCGCAGCCGATAATAGCCTATGGCGAGAAGATGGAGCGCAATCAGGGCGAGCAGCAGGTTAAAGCTGACGCCGTGAATATGCGCTGCGACCCGGCCCTGATCGAACGACAGCAGATACGAAAGCGGCCCGGATTCCAACCCGTCGACATCCACCGCGAACAGCCCCGAGCCGACTTGAATCACCAGCGTGCCGAGCAGCGCGATGACACTGTAAGCGCCCAATGGGTTATGGCCGACAGTGGCCGGAACGTCGGGCAGTTTATTCCGCAGATAGCCGGCAACATGCCTCGGCGCCTTGACGAATTGCGCGAACCGCGCGGTGCTGCCGCCGATCACGCCCCACATCAGACGAAACAGCAGCAATCCCAGCACGGTAATGCCGGACAAGCGATGCCAGTCCATCTGGTCATGCTTGGCGCACCACCACGAAAAAGCGAACAGTCCGACCAATAGCCAGTGAAACAGGCGCGTCGGTAAATCCCAGACTTGGCCGTCGGACCTGTTGCGGGGTGAGCTTGAGGGGCTGCTGTTCATGTCGGCGGCAATAGCGAGGCCAAGGACATTCGCCCAGCCCCCACAGATACCCCGCTGAGGCAGTCTCGGGTAGCTGCCGTTCGCCCCGACATCGATCGCCGACGCTGCTTTCAGTGCTCCTGGCCCACTCGATTCCCAGCTGGCGTTGCACTTCGCTCCTTTGCTAATGCGGTCTGGATGGCTCAGCCGAATAGCGATATCGGCGTGGTTCCCAGCGTCGAGGCTCTGCTCGTCCACCGCGGCATCGGTCTCGTGATCGTCTCCAGCCCGGACGCTTTGCGTGGCTATGCGCTGCGCGAACTGGATGTTCTCGACGAAGCGGCGTGAGTTGCAGCAAAGCAGCCAAATGCGAGATCGACCGCAAGGCATTGATAGTTAGAGCATCGTGGGAGCGAGACTGCGCCCGTTTGCTTTTTTGCGGGTTGCTGCGCCTTGCTCAATGCCTGGCTCTATGTCGCCAGAAATCCATCGACGCATGCTCGGATCAATGCTCGAAACTTCTTCGCTGTCCAGACCGGAGGTCAGCGAGCATGCCGACTTCGAGAGTTGCGAGAGCAAGAGGGAACCGAGTATGGCCTAGCTGATTTTGGGAAGGATAAGCCGACACGGTCATCTGCGAACGTCGGGCATGACCAGCTACTTCGATGCACTCTGAGATTAGCGGAAGAAACCCGGCCGTTTCCATTTTATGAACAAGGAACCTTCCATGCCGACTGGAGCGGCTGTATCCGTTGCCCTCGGCATCGACTTTGGCACCACCAATTCGGTGATCGCCCTGGCCACCGACCCGGAGCAAATCGATCTCGTTTCCTTCGCTGCCCCTGATGGCACGAGCTCAGTGTTCCGCTCCGCCTTATGCTTCTGGCAGGATGACACCAGTAGTGCCACAGCCAGCAGCGGCGGCCTCGCCCATGAGGCAGGCCCCTGGGCCATCGCCGAATTCCTTGATTATCCGCAAGGCTCCCGCTTCCTGCAATCGTTCAAGTCGGTAGCAGCCAATCCCACCTTCGAGCATGCCAATCTCTTCGAAAAGCGCCTGCGCTTTGAGGAGTTGGGGCAGATTTTCCTCACGCATCTATTGGCGCACGCGGGCGAGGTCTTGCGCGAGCTGCCCGAGCGCGTCGTCGTTGGCCGACCGGTGCGCTATGTGGGAGCACGGCCCGATCCGGTGCTGGCGCGACGGCGTTACGACGCGATGTTCGGCATGCTCGGCCGGCCAGTGCACTACGTCTACGAGCCGATCGGCGCGGCATTTGCGTTTGCCTCGCGGTTGACCAAGCCGGCTACTTTGCTGGTCGCCGACTTTGGTGGCGGCACGAGCGATTTCTCCATCGTCCATGTGCGTGAGCCCGGCACCGCCCGGCGCTGCACTCCGGTGGCTTCGGCGGGCATCGGTCTTGCCGGCGATCGCTTCGACTATCGCATCATGGATCATCTGGTGTTGCCGTTGCTCGGCAAGGGCGGCACTTATCGCTCCTTTGACAAAGTGCTGGAAATCCCGCCCGGCCATTTCACTGAGCTTGGCGACTGGTCGCGGCTCGCCATGATGCGCAATCGGCGTAAGCTGGAAGAACTCGCCCGATTACAGCGCGATGCCACCGATCCCGCCGCGATTGGCCGCATGATCGCCCTCATAGAGAACGAATTGGGCTATGGTCTCTATGAAGCCGTGGGGCAGATGAAGCGTAGCCTGTCGAGCGCCGAACATAGCGTGCTGAATTTCGAGGGCGCTGGGCTGAAAATTGATGTCGAAGTCAGTCGCGCCGAGTTCGAACGGTGGATTGCCCCCGATCTCAAACGCATCGGCGAAACGGTAGACGCGGTGCTGGCGCAGGCGAACTTGGCAGCAGACAGCATTGACCATGTATTTCTCACCGGCGGTTCCTCGCTGATTCCCGCGGTGCGAGCATTGTTCGAACGGCGCTTCTATCCTGATCGGATCGCTAGCGGCGGCGAACTGACTTCGATCGCGCACGGCCTTGCCCTGATCGGCCAATCTCCCGATCTGGCGGAGTGGACAGCCACGGATGAGCAAGTGCGTCCTGAGTACTGACACTCCGCGCATCAGCCGTCGCTGAAAGGAGGAGGCCGTTTCCTGGCAGTCAGCTATTGAGTGCTCAAAGCAGCCATGTCGAGATGATGGACGCTGGCACTTTTTATCCCGATCTCGCTGGCGAGTTCGCGGAAGCTGAAGCCGTGATAGCCAGCATCACGCATCCTTTCCTCGGCCAGGTCCATCAATCTTTCGGCTGTACCGCGCAAGGGAGGGGCCTTCAGTCCAGCAGCCCGATTGCCTGGTAGGATTTGACGATCTCGTCAAAATAAGCAGGATCGCCACCCCGGCCACGGGTTACGAGTTGAGCCCCTTCCAATGCTGCGAAAACCGCCTTTGCGCGTGCGTTCAGCTCGTCGGCGGACATACGATCGTGCTTCTTCGCAAGCACTCTTTCAATCCAGCTGGTATGAGCATCCATGAAGAGCCGGAGTGATACGTTCACGGCTTCTGGCAGCGCCGTTACTTCGGCCGAGAACATCCCGCCCAGGCACATTTGATTGCAGTCCGAGAAGAATGACCTGAACAACGCAACATAGCTGTTCATCGCCTCTGCAAAGGGAAGGTCTGCAAGCGGCTCCAGCAGCGCCGTTACATCTTCGCGGTAGCGTTTGACCAGGGCGTCAGCCAGGTCAGGCTTGGTTGGAAAATGGTGATGAACGCTCGCGCTCTTTATGCCGACGTCAGCCGCAAGGTCGCGAAAGCTGAGGGCGTTGTAGCCGTCCTTCTGAACGGTAGAGCGCGCCGCAGCCATGATGGCTTCGCGGGTGTCAATTTTGGGTTGTTTCGTCATGTTCTTTTCTTAAAACCGATCTATCGATAGGTCAAGTACGTGCCTTGCTATATAAGATCACCGGGGCACGAAATTTATGGAGTCTCAAAAGTCCATTTGCCCACATCGACACCATTTGCCGTAAGATGGGGAGCTTGCGGGATACCCCCAAAGATACCCTCACATTTCCCGGATACCAAGTCACATCCCTGGATGCTGGCGGAGTTCAGGGCACTGAAATAGAATGATTTTATAGATGCTGGCGGACGTCACCCATGCCTGCCGGAGAACAAATGGTGCCGGGGACGGCATCAAACTACAGTTCTAACTAATTGAATAAACTATAAATGCTGCGATGCAGCAAAAATCTGTCCATCAAATATGCCATCGAATTTCGGTTTGACCTGAGGTTCGATGCCTCGCCGAAGCTCAATGAAGGAGAATGCGGGATGAGGCGTTCTTTGGTTGCGATAAGTTGAGGGCCAAGGTTGCGAGGATTGAGGACAATGCGGGGGGGGGCGCCGGCCTGGTTGCAGCTGGACCGCGATTTCTGAAATGCTATGACGCCATTTGGCATTCTCCATTTGCGTATTTAGTTGCAGCTGGACCGCGATTTCTGAAATGCTATGACAGAAAGCGTATTTACTCAAGATTGAATGCCGTTGCAGCTGGACCGCGATTTCTGAAATGCTATGACCCGCCGTCACTTGGGAACTGGTGATAGTCCGTTGCAGCTGGACCGCGATTTCTGAAATGCTATGACTTGTCGAGAACCTCGAACGCATGAAGCGTCGTTGCAGCTGGACCGCGATTTCTGAAATGCTATGACCAAGCCGGGCACCGACCCTGACTGGACCGTGTTGCAGCTGGACCGCGATTTCTGAAATGCTATGACCAATCCATAACCCGCACGGCAAG
>JAMFSI010000061.1 GCA_026225215.1 Sphingomonas palustris
GGCCCTCTCCCCCGGCCCAACCACCCCATTAAGGTACCCTGTTGGTGGTTGGGCCGGGGGAGAGGGCCGGCACCGCGTCAGAAACTCCCGGTACGGGAGTTTCGAACCAGACACTAATCGGCTAAATCCGCCGCGTCACGGCCCGCTTGCGGTAAACGTCAATTACCGCTGCCGCGCAGTGTCGTCTTAGCGGGCTTTACGCCCGACCCTGGAGGCCGCTATCAGCCCTGCGCCGTAACCATCCGCTATTGACGCGAGAAAGCCCTGAAATGCCTTATACCAGCCTGGCTGCCACTGCTGATATTCCTGCCGAAAAAAGCCTGGCCGTGACTCATGACGGCAAGAAATTGCTGATCTGCCACAGCGTCGGTGAGTTTTTCGTCATCGAAAACCGCTGTAGCCACGCCGAGGAACCACTCGATTGTGGCCGGGTTCGCGCCGGCTGGGTCGCCTGCCCGGTGCATGGCGCGCGCTTCGATCTCGCCACCGGTGCGGCGATGAACCCGCCCGCCAAAGACCCGATCGTGACGTATCCGGCGCGGATCGTCGATGGCCGCGTGGAGGCCGATCTTGGTTGAGAGTCCGTTTGGAAATTCGGTGCCGTCCCGCTCCAAATTCGCTCTTCAAGCGAATTTTCAAACGGACTCCAAGCGGAGCGGCGCTTGCGCACGAGGCTGAGCATCTGCCTCAAGAAGCAGCGCTACGCCTCCGCAGCCGAAGCCTTGCTGGCGGCGACGCGCGCGGACTTTCCGCTCAGACCCTATCGCTGCGACCGCTGCAGACACTATCATTTGACGAGCCGGACCAAGGGCAAGCGGATAGAGCGACCCGCGTAACGCATGGCGTGGGCGTATTTTGCGAATTCAGCCTGCCGCGCAATGGCGCTCGTCGCGCCGCGAGAATGCCGCTGTTGCCGCCGCGACGAGCGCGAGCAGCCCCGCCAGCGACAATAAAAGCAAATCGCCGCTGCTACGGTCGCCGAACTGCGCGCTGATGAAGCCAGGACGCCATGCGAGCGCGACGGCGCCCCAGGCCAGATAGCGCGGCGGCCCGTCCAACATCAGCGCCAGCAGCGCAAGCGGGCCGAGGGTGATCGAGTCATAAGCATGCACCGGCAGAAAAAACATGGCCGAGGCAATGAAACCGATGCCGAGCGCCACCCCATCCCGGACATCGAGCCAGCGGCGTCCGATCAGGAACGCCAACGTCAAACTGGCAGCCGCGTCGAGCGCGATATCCCTGGCATTGGCAAGATTTGCGTCGCTCATCTCCCAGACCAGATGGCTGAACCCGACCAGGTTCTCCGGCCGGTTAGGCGCCAACTGCCCGTGGAGCGCAATATTGCCAAGCATGCCCGCGACCGTCGGCAGCAACCCGAATTGCAGTAGCTGCGGCAGGCTCGCGACGCCGGTTATGGCCAGCGCGATCAGCACCGACTTTCGCCACTTCTTGGTAAAGGCGAAGTAGAATATCGCAGGAAAGGCGAATTGAGGCTTTAGCAGCAAAAGCACCAAGCCGGTAGCCATGCGCCATTGCCCGGCCGTCAAGAGCCCCCAGCCCATCAGGCAAAAGCCGGCGAAAACGAGGATCGAGGTCTGCCCCAGCAGAAGCGTTTGTGCCGCACCTTCCATCGACGCGATGACGCCAACCAGAAGCACGAGGCTCCAGAGCGGCGTCGCCGGTCGCGCTCGTCGCACCGCAAATGCCAAAGCCGAAGCGGCGGCAACGAGGAGAGCCGCGTTGACGGCGCGCCAGATCGCCACCGCGCGGTCGATCGGGAAAACCGCCACGCTCTGCGAAATCGCCCACCATTGTGGCGGATAAAACCAATAGGCGATGGCATTGCCTTGAGGAAACAACGCTCGCCCCAGCGCCGCGAAGCGTGGCGAATAGGGATCTCCCCCCGAAGCCCCCAGCTTTCCCGCCACCCAGATGTAGCGGAAATCGATATCCGCCGAATGGTCGAGCACTGACCGCTTCAACAAATATGCGAGGGACAACGCCAGAAATACCGTTGAAACAATGATGGGCAGATGGCGATAATGCAGCTTATTCATAATCTTGATCGAACCATACCAGTATCGCCCGACCCCATCGCGGCAGGCTTGGCGGAGAATGCGCAGCTTATCAACGAAGAAGCCCGGGCATCTGATCGGAAACTCCGTTGCTGCTGGTTCGGCACCCGGCCAATCGTCGCAGCGATAAGCGCGCGCGCCGCCACTTGGCCCGCCTCGCCAGTGCAGCTACAGACCAGCCGTGGCCCTAACGAGGGGCGCGCCTTTTCACTCCAGGCAGAATGGCAAGCGATGACGACTGACAACCCGAAAACGGCCGGCAAGATGGCACTCGCCGGTATCCGCGTGCTCGACATGAGCCGCGTGTTCGCAGCGCCGGTCGGGGCACAAATCCTCGGTGATCTGGGCGCCGATGTTATCAAGATCGAACGCCCCAAGGTCGGCGACGACGGGCGCGGCTATGGCTTTTCCTGGGTGCCGGGCAAGGACGGCATCGAAACGCGCCATTCCAGCTTCTTCACCGTGTCCAATCGCAACAAGCGCTCGATCACGCTCAATCACTCCAAGCCCGAAGGCCAGGAAATTCTGCGCGAGCTGGTGAAAACCAGCGATGTCCTGATCGAGAACTACAAGGTCGGCGATTTCAAGCGGTTCGGCCTCGATTACGACAGCCTGAAGGCGATCAATCCGCGGTTGATCTATTGCTCGGTCACCGGTTTCGGCCAGACCGGGCCGATGGCGGCACTGCCGGGTTACGATGGGCTGTTTCAGGCCACCGGCGGGATGATGGCGGTGACCGGCATTCCCGACGGCCAGCCCGGCGCCGGCCCGCTCAAGGCCGGCCCCAGCCTGGTCGATTTCGTCACCGGCCATAACACCGCGCTCGCCATTCTTGGCGCGCTGATGCACCGCCATCAGAGCGGCGAAGGCCAGTATATCGACATCGCCCTGCTCGACTCCTCGGTGGCGATGGTCAGCCACATCATGCAGGATTATCTGATCAGCGGGAACGCCCCGCCGCGCCTCGGCAATGGTGGCAATGGTGGCGGTCCGGCCGATCTGATCTACGGCAGCGACGGCATCGTCTACCTCACCGCCGGCACCGACGAACACTGGCGCCGCCTGACCGTGGTGATGAAACAGCCCGAACTCAACGACGACCCGCGCTTCGATAGCAACCTCAAGCGCGGCAAGACCAATCGCGCCGAGCTGATGGATATCATCAATAGCTGGAGCCGTGGCTTCACGGTGGATCAAATCATCGCCATGCTCGACGAAGCCGGCATTCCCAGCGCGCGTTACAATGAGCTTAAGGATGTGTGGGATGAGCCGCAGGTCCAGCACCGCAAGCTCAAGGCGACAACGCCGCACCCTCATGCTGCGAGCGGCACGGTGGACCTGATCGCCAGCCCGCTGTCGCAGATGTCGGCCAGCCCCGCCACCATTCGCCGCCCCCCGCCGCTGCTGGGCGAGCATAATATCGAGATTCTGCAGGGCGAGCTTGGCTATAGCGACGATCGTATCGCTGAGTTGGAGAAGCTTGGGATTATCTAAGGACAATTCCTCCCCGGCACGGGGAGGAATTGGGCTACTCAGATATCGGACACGGTGACCTCGCGCGCACTACGATCGATCCGCAACTGATAGGCCCGCTCGGGATCGGCAGAATGATAAACCAGCCCGTCAGTCGCGGTGCTATTCCAGTCCTCGGCGGTCATCGGCGCAGCATCCAGACGAAGCCATTCACCCGAACGCGGAAACTGCACGAAGCGCGAACTACGCGCCGCGCGCCATGATGCGAGCCCCGCGACATAGTCCTCCAGCGCCACATCGCGATTGGTCCAGTCGAGCCAGCTTATGGCATTGTCCTGACAATAGGCATTGTTATTGCCCTGCTGGCTGCGCCCGAATTCGTCACCGGCACACAGCATGATCGTACCCGTCGAGGCGAACAGCGAGCCGAGCAGCGCGCGGCTATCGGCGGCGCGGCGGGCGAGGATTGCGGGGTCGCTGGTCGGGCCTTCGACCCCACAATTCCAACTGAAATTCTCGCCATGCCCATCGCGA
The DNA here is from genome assembly GCA_026225215.1 of Sphingomonas palustris. GTDB lineage: Bacteria > Pseudomonadota > Alphaproteobacteria > Sphingomonadales > Sphingomonadaceae > Novosphingobium > Novosphingobium palustris. The sequence goes on from JAMFSI010000061.1 coordinate 4,083, forward strand.
TTATCCTCGCCATTAGCCTGATTATGGCGCTGTTCGTAGCTGACCAGATCGGCGAGGGTAAATCCGTCATGCGCGCAGAGGAAATTGACGCTGCGGCAATTCTGCTCGCCGAACACATCCGCCGAGCCGGCCAGCCGCGTCGCCAGCACGCCCGGTGCTTCATCGCCACGCCAGAAGCGGCGAACGTCATCGCGAAAGCGGTCGTTCCATTCCAGCCAGTTCTCGGGGAAATGACCCAGCTGATAGCCGCCCGGGCCGATATCCCAGGGCTCGGCGATCATCACCCGGTCGGCGAGCCAAGGATCGGCGGCGATCTCGGCGAACAGCGGCGCCACCGGATCGAAACCCGGCCCGCGCGCCAGAATCGTCGCCAGATCGAAGCGAAACCCATCCACCCCGGCATGGCGCACGAAATGACGCAGCGTGACCAGCGCCAGTTCGCGCACCGGCGGATAGGAAAAATCGAGGGTATTGCCGCAGCCGGTATCGTTGATCAGCGTGCCAGCGGGCTCATGGGCATAGGCGGCATCATCGAGCCCGCGCAGTCCGATTACCGGGCCCTGCATGTCGCTTTCGGCGGTGTGATTGAGCACGACATCAAGGATCACCCCAATCCCGGCAGCATGGAGCGCGGCCACCGTCTCGCGCAGTTCCGCCATACCACCCGGACACAGCACCGGGTCGAGCGCCATCGGCGCGATCGGATTGTAACCCCAGAAATTGGACAGGCCGAGCGGGGGCAGATGGCGCTCATCGAGCCAGGAAACGATCGGCATCAGTTCGACCGCCGTAACCTGGAGCTTTTTGAGATGCGCGATGATCAGGGGATGGGCCAGTGCCGCCACCGTACCGCGCAGCTTGGCGGGCAGACCGGTATGGCGCATGGTGAAGCCACGCACATGCAACTCATAGACCAGCCCGCCGCGCGTAAAATGCGGCTGCGCGCGCGCTACTTCGGGCAAAGCACCCGGAACCACCGCCTTGGGAACCAGGGCGGCGGTATCCTCGCCCAGCGCCGAGAGCCGGGGATCGTAAGCCGGTCGCCGATCCAGCTGTACGGCATAGGGATCGATCAACAGCTTGGCCGGATCGAACCACAAGCCGCGCTCGGGCCCCCAGGTGCCCCAGGCACGATAGCCATAGCGCGCACCGGTCAAATCGCCCGACAATTCGACTTGCCAGATATCGGCATCCGCTTCGCTATCGCGCCGCATGGCGATGCGCTGTTCGTTGCCCTCGTCAAACAGGCATAGCGACACTGCTTCGGCACGCGGCGCCGAGACGGCAAAACTGGTGCCGTCCGCCGTGGCAATGGCGCCGAGAACGGTCTCGCTCATGTCACCACGTCGGGAGCGGCGCGACCGGTTAGGCGGGCAATCCCGGCGATTGCTTCGGCCGCCGCAATCAGTTCGGCGAGCATATCGGGAGTCTGCGCATCGAGCCTGCCGCCCACGGCTTCGTAACGCTCGAGATAAAGCCGCAAGGTCGCCCCCTCGGTGCCGGTGCCCGACAAGCGCAGGACGATGCGCGAGCCGCCGACGAACAGCACGCGCAGGCCTTGATTGGCGCTGGTCGAACCATCCACCGGATCGGTATAGGAAAAACTATCGGCGGTGGCGATGGTCAGCCCGGCGAAGCTCTGGCCGGGCAGGCCAGGCAGCGCTGCCGTCACCCCCGCTATCACCGCTTCGGCGCTGGCCGTATCCAGCGCTTCGTAATCGTGGCGGGCGTAATAGTTGCGGCCAAAGCGCGCCCAATGCTCGCGGGCGAGTTCGCTCACGCTGATCCGCCGCACCGCAAGGATGTTCAGCCATAGCAGTACCGCCCACAGCCCATCCTTCTCGCGCACATGATCGCTGCCGGTGCCCGCGCTTTCCTCGCCGCAGATCGTCGCACGCCCGACATCGAGCAGGCTGCCGAAGAATTTCCACCCCGTAGGCGTTTCGAACAGCGGGATACCCAAAGCCTCGGCGACGCGGTCCGCTGCCGCGCTGGTCGGCATGCTGCGGGCAATGCCGGCAAGCCCGCGCGCATAGCCCGGCGCGAGGTGGGCATTGGCCGCGAGCATCGCCAGCGAATCCGAGGGGGTGACGAAACAGCCTTTGCCGATGATCAGATTACGGTCGCCATCGCCGTCCGACGCCGCGCCCAGCGCTGGAGCCTCGGGCAACATCATCAGGTCGTAAAGCACCCTGGCATGGACGAGATTGGGGTCGGGATGATGGCCGCCGAAATCCTCCAGCGGGGTGCCATTATGCACGCTGCCAGCGGCAAATCCGAGGCGCTTTTCCAGGATTTCATGCGCGTAAGGCCCGGTCACCGCATGCATCGCGTCGAAAGCCATGGTGAAGCCTTCATGCACCGCTTTGCGGATCGCGGGGAAATCGAACAACTCCTCCATCAGCGCGGCGTAATCGGCGACGGGATCGATGACCTCGACACTCATTCCCGCCACTTCGGCCGTGCCGATAGTGTCGAGATCGATGTCGGGCGTATCCACCGCCAGCCAACGGTCGATCGTGCCGGTGCGGGCATAGATCGCCTCCGTCACCGCTTCGGGCGCAGGGCCGCCGTTCGCGGTATTGTATTTGATTCCGAAATCCTCGTCGGGCCCGCCGGGATTATGGCTGGCGGAGAGGATCAATCCACCCGACGCACCATATTTGCGAATGACCTGGCTCGCCGCCGGGGTCGAGAGGATACCCCCCTGCCCCACCAGCACCCGGCCATAGCCATTGGCGGCGGCCATGCGGATCACTTGCTGGATGACGGCGCGGTTATGATACCGGCCATCGCCGCCCACCACCAACGTCGCGCCGGTCGCGGTCGCGCCCGATGCCGGGCCGGCGCTGTCGAACACCGATTGGATGAAATTCTCGGCATAATTTGCCTGCTGGAACACGCGTACTTTCTTGCGCAGCCCGGAGGTGCCCGGCTTCTGACCGGCAAAAGGCGTGGTCGGCGTGGTAACGATCATCGTGCCTCCGAAACCAGTTCGCGATATAATTGCGCGTAAGTCGCACCGCTGCGACCCCAGGAGAAATCCGAACGCATGCCCGCAGCCTGGATACGCCGCCACAGCTGCGGTTGATGATAAAGCCCCACAGCGCGGGTGATCGCCATCGCCAGATGCTGATAATCGACCCCGGAAAATTGAAAGCCCGTCGCCGCATCCGCAGTGATCGCGGCGAGATTGGCATCGACCACCGTATCGGCGAGCCCGCCGGTGCGCGAAACCACCGGCACGCAGCCATAAGCCAGGCCATAGAGTTGCGTCAGGCCGCAAGGCTCGAACCGGCTTGGCACGAGAATGGCATCGCCGCCCGCCTGCATCCGATGCGCCAGCGCCTCATCATAGCCGATATGCAGCGCGACGCGGCCAGGGTGCCGCGCCGCGCCCTTGCGCAATTCCGCCTCGATCGCGGGATCGCCCGCGCCGAGCAGCGCCAACCGCCCGCCGACGCCAACCAGATGGTCGAGCACCTCGCCCAGCACATCCATGCCCTTTTGCCAGGTCAGCCGGCTGATCACTATGAACAGCGGACCATCGCCCGGTTCCAGCCCGAATTCCGCCTCCAGCGCGCGCTTGTTCGCGGCGCGGCGCGACAGGCTGCGCACCGTGAAGGGCGCAGCGAGCGCCGGATCGGCGGCGGGGTTCCATTCGGCGGTGTCGATACCGTTGACGATGCCGCGTACCCGATCGCCCCGGCTGACGATCAAGCCTTCCAGCCCCATGCCAAACTCGGGCGAGCGGATTTCCATGGCATAAGTCGGGCTGACCGTGGTGATGACGCTGGCCGCTTCCAGCCCCGCCTTGAGCATGCCGACGCCGCCGTGATATTCGACGCCGTCGATTGCCCACGCGCTGCGCGGCAGTTCCAGCCGAGAAAATATCTCGCGGCCATAATGGCCCTGGAACGCCATATTGTGGATCGTCATCACCGAGGGCACATGCGGGACATCGGCCAGCGGAGCAAAACGCAGATAGGCTGGCGCCATCGCCGCTTGCCAGTCATGGGCATGCAGCACATCGAAGCGCCAATCCTTGACCGCGCCGCCGGCGATATCGGCGGCGGCGCGGCCCAATACCGCAAAGCGCCGCCAATTGTCCGCCCAGTCGCGGCCTAGCGGATCGGCATAAGGTCCGCCCCCGCGCGTGAAGCAGCCCGGCGCGTCGAGCACCAGCAGTGGCATGGCGCCGAGGGTGGCCGCGAACAGTCGCGCCGGCTCGCCCAGCAGGGCATCCCATTGGTGGACCAGCTTCATACGGGGCTTGCCCTTGGCGGCCCCTTTGCCCGGGCGTTTCGCGTCCGTCGCCGGCACCCCCAGCGCCGCCATCACCGCAGGATAGCCGGGAATCAGCGTGGTCATCGCCACGTCATGCGCCGCCACCGCCGCCGGTAGCGCGCCAGCGACGTCGCCCAGCCCGCCGGTCTTGATCAACGGCACCGCCTCCGATGCCACCGACAAGACGCTAAGTCGGTTCGAACCAGCAGCGGTTTTAGCGAGCATCATTCGATCAGCCGATCGATCATCGCCTTGTTGATCAGGCAGACGCCATTATCCGTGCGGCGGAAGCGTCGCGCGTCAAGCAATGGGTCTTCGCCCACCACCAGGCCTTCGGGAATGCGCACTCCGGAATCGATGATCACCCGGCTCAGCCGCGCGCTGCGCCCGATATTGCAGTAAGGCAGGATCACCGCTTCCTCGACGCTCGAAAAGCTGCCCATCTTGACCCCGGTGAACAGCAGGCTGCGCCGCGCCAGCGCGCCCGAGACGATGCAATCCTGCGAGATCAGCGAGGATATCGCCTGGCCGCGCCGGCCCTCGGCATCATGCACGAATTTGGCCGGCGCCGCGACGATCTGGTCGGTCCAGATCGGCCAGTCGCGATCGTACATATTGAGCTTGGGCACGACATCGGTGAGGTCGATATTGGCATCGAAATAGGCATCGATCGTGCGACATCGCGCCAATATTCCTCGATTTCCTCGGCCGCGCGGATGCAGCTGGCGGTAAAGCGATGTGCCACCGCTTTGCCATGCTGAACGATGTAGGGAATGATATCCTTGCCGAAATCGCGGCTGGAACCAGGGGTTTCGGCGTCGCGCCGCAATTCCTCGAACAGAAATTCGGTATCGAAGACATAAATGCCCATCGAGGCCAGCGCGAAATCTTCCTTGCCGGGAATGCCGGGCGGGTCCGCGGGTTTTTCGAGGAACGAAGTGATGGTATCCTCTCCATCGACCGCCATCACCCCGAATTCACTGGCATCTTTCCGCGGCACCACGAGGCAGCCAATCGTGACATCCGCGCCCGAGTTGACATGCTGCTGCAGCATCAACTCATAGTCCATCTTGTAGATGTGATCGCCGGCCAGGATCACCATATAGCGGGGGGCATGGGCTTCGATGATATCGATGTTCTGGAACACGGCATCGGCGGTGCCTTCGTACCAATGCTGCTCGTCGATGCGCTGGCTGGCGGGCAGGATATCGAAGCTTTCGTTGCGTTCGGGCCGCATGAAGTTCCAGGCGCGCTGCATGTGGCGGATCAGCGAATGCGCCTTGTACTGGGTGGCGACACCGATCCGGCGGATGCCCGAATTGATCGCGTTCGACAGCGCGAAATCGATGATCCTCGAGACGCCGCCGAAATAGACCGCCGGCTTGGCGCGATTGTCGGTCAATTCGCGGAGGCGACTGCCGCGCCCGCCAGCCAGCACATAAGCCATCGCATCACGCGCCAGGGGGTGATGACCCGGATATCCCTTCATTGTTTGCGCTCCCCCTTTGGCTCGATGGCTTGCCTGCTCCCCAAAATCCTCCCCCTCTGGGGGAGGGGAA
>JAMFSI010000062.1 GCA_026225215.1 Sphingomonas palustris
CGGCCAGTTCCCGGCCCTTCTGGCTGGCGATGTGGCTGTAGAACACGAAGCCGTCGGTGTCGTAGCCCTTCATCAACACCATGCGCACGTCCGGCAGGCCGTCGGCATCGACGGTGGCCAGCGCCATGGCGTTGGGATCGTTGGGTTCGGACTTCGAGGCTTCGGCAAACCATGTCGCGAACAGCGCGAAAGGTTCGCCGGCTTCGGTAAAATCACCGGACGTTAACTCGGTTGGGTGTTTCATGGATGTGGTGTCGTTCATGTCCGGAGTTCCGAATTGCGTCCGCCAAGGGTCCATAGCTTGCTGCGTCCAGCCCTATATAGGGTAAGGCAACGCATTGGCCTACCGGCGATCGGCTCGCTCGGTGCAGGTCTGACAGTAATTCTAATAGCCACCGGGCTCGGCGGCTGTAGCATCGGGGGCAAGGATTCCGCTTTCGCCCAGATGGAAGGCAGTGACATCACCGGTTCGATCTCGCCGCCGAAGCGGACCTCTGGCTCTCAGCCCACCGAGGCGGATCTGGCTTTCGCGCGCACTGCCGCCTCCGATGTGCTGACCAAGGGCAGCAAGGATTCCAGCCAGCCCTGGGAAAATCCGACAACTGGAGCTCGCGGCTCGGTGACGCCGCTCGCGGTGGCCTACACATCCGAAGGGCGAACCTGCCGCGATTTTCTCGCCAGCTACGTCAACGGCTCCTCGGAAAGTTGGCTGCAGGGCGCCGCCTGCCTGTCGGACCATGGCCGCTGGGATGTCCAAAGCCTGAAACCGTGGAAGCGGAGCTGATCGCGGTCTGCGCTGGCGGACCCGTTGCAAAAATGCCACCAAGACCCCAGATGATCCCCAAAGCGGGTTTCGCCCGCAACCCCACAGGCGGGCTGAATGCCCGCATTCTTTATGTGTTTGAAGGAGTGAAGACCGATGCGCGACCCCTATGAGGTCTTGGGGGTGCAGCGGAGCGCCAGCGCTGCGGCGATCAAGAGCGCTTACCGCAAGCTCGCCAAGAAGCATCATCCCGACAACAACCAGAAGGATCCGAAAGCCGCTGAACGCTTCTCCGAAGTGAACTCGGCCAACGAGATCATTGGTGACGAGGACAAGCGAAAGCAGTTCGATCGCGGTGAGATCGACGCTGACGGCAAGCCACGCTTCCAGGGGTTCCCGGGTGGCGGTCGCGGTCAGCCGCGCAGTGGTTTCAGCCAGGGCTTTGGAGGTGCCGCAGGTCCAGGTGCCGGAGCGCAGGGCTTTGGGACCGGTGGCGGCAATTTCGAAGACATTCTCAACAGCATGTTCGGTGGTTCGGCGCCGCGCGGCGCACGCGGCGGCGCGCAGACCTTTGAATTCGACAACGGCGGCTTCGCGCCGCCCGATCTCGATCTCAACGTCGCGATGACCGTGTCGCTGGAAGAGTCGGTGAGAGGCGCCGAGAAGCGCGTTCGGCTGCCGTCCGGCAAGGAGCTCAACGTCAAGGTGCCCGCCGGCGTCACCGCGGGTCAGCAGATCCGCCTGAAAGGCCAGGGCGAAAGCGCGCCCGGCCATCGTCCGGGCGATCTCCTGCTCACCATCAGCATTGCGACGCATCCGTATTTCAAGGTCGACGGCAGCGATCTGCGCGTCGATCTTCCGATCACGCTGTATGAAGCGGTGCTCGGCGCCAAGGTGCGTGTGCCGACCCTGTCAGGCGCCATCGAATTGTCGATTCCGAAGAACACATCGAGCGGCCGCACGTTTCGCCTGAAGGGCAAGGGCCTGCCGAAAGCCAACGGTGTCAGTGGTGATCTCTATTATATCACTCGCGTGATGCTGCCCGACGGCAACGACGCCGAGCTGGAAGCGCTGATGGAAAAATGGCGGGCCGATCACCCGTACAATCCAAGAAGCGATATGGGGTGATGCACTCTTGTGTCGTCACCGGGCTTGACCCGGTGATCCCATCTGCTTCGCAAAGCTTCTGACGAAGGGTGATGGATACGCGCGTCAAGCCCGCGTATGACAGTCGGTGAACCGGGTGGGCGATCTCATCCCCCCGATTTCTCCGTCTGGTCATAGACCAGCCGCGCCACCTGGTTGAGGCGATCCCGGTCGGTGGGGCCTGACACCACGTAACCGACGCCCTTCTCGGCCCAGAACATCGCGCCGTCCTTGTCCTGCGAGGCGTAGCGCATCTGCGTGGTGCCGGTGGCGGCGCGCGAAGTGTAGAGTGTGTAGCGCTCGCCTGATGGGCTCTCATACATGAAGAACGCTGCAGGCGCTTCGGGGCCGGGCAGCAGGCGTCCGCCGACCAGCTTCAGGCCTGATGCGTCGAGCTCGGGCGCCTTGATCTCGTAGCCGACGCGCTTCGACAGCCACTGCTGCAGATGCGCGCGTTCGGAGCCGGCGACTTCGACAGGATGCCGGACTTCGACCACATAGAGCCGGTGCGCATCGAGCGCATCCACGGTGAAATTCTGGAATGCCGAGGGGGCCGCTGTGGCGCCGCGCGCGACCCAGCCAGCGCTGCCGCCGGCGACGAATGCCACCAGTGTTGCGGCGATCGCACCGTAGATCCAGCGCCGCGGCCGCTGCTCCAACTCGTCGATCTCGAGCCGTTTCGGCACGGCTTCATCGAGCACGGAATCGTAGCGTGCATGCAGCAGGTCGGCCATCGCGCGCCAGGACCGCACCCGTTCGGCATCGCCGGGATGCGTCTTCAGCCATGCCTCGACATCGCCGCGACGCTCTGCCGGCAACGCGTTATCGACGTAAGCGTGCAATTCGTCTTCGGTGACAGGCATGTTCGGTTCGGTCATGGTCGTCTCTTCTTCGGTTCGATCACTTCACCGCACGCAGCACTGTCGGGTGCGCGCCTTCGAGATAGGCCTTCACATGGGCGCGGGCGCGGGCGAGGCGGGACATCACGGTGCCGATCGGCACGTTCTGGATATCTGCAACCTCACGGTAGCTTAGCCCCTCAAGCATCACCAACAGCAGCACCGAACGCTGGTCCTCGACCAGCGATGCCAGCGCGCGGGCGATATCGCGGCCTTCCGCCTCGGTGCCGCTGGCATCCGGATTGTTGTCGAACAGCTCGGTTAGCACAGGGCGTCGTGCCAGCGAGCGGCGGCGGTTGCGGTTCAAGTTGGTCAGGATGGTGTAGAGCCAGCTTCTGATGTCGCCGCCGATAAACAGCTTTTCCGAGCGCAGCGCGCGCACCAGCGTGTCCTGCACCAGGTCGTCGGCGATATCGGCATCCCGCGCCAGCGCCCGCGCGTAGCGGCGCAGCGCCGGGATCATGCTCTCCACACTGTCGCGAAAGGCGCTCATGCTCGCTGGGCCAAAGGTGTCATCCTGCCGTTCCGCGAACGCCCAAGAACCGGCGCTCTGTCCACCATAACACCTTGGCAGGTCGTCTATTCCGGCGTTAACGCTGGACGGCCACCAGCGCCATTTCCGGCCACTTTTAGACTATACCGGTGGCAGGCGCTGGTGTACCCCACAAGCCGATCCAGCACCGTCGATGGCGCACGAACAGGATAGAGCATGGTTGAAGTTTCAGGCCTGATGCCGGGCAAGCGCGGCGTCATTTTGGGCGTTGCCAACAATCGATCGATTGCCTGGGGCATCGCCAAAGCCTGCCGCGCGCAGGGCGCGGAAATCGCGCTGACCTTCCAGGGTGATGCGCTGAAGAAGCGGGTCGAGCCGCTGGCGGCTGAACTCGGCGCCCTCGTGCTCGGCCATTGCGATGTCACTGACGCTTCGACCATCGATGCGGTGTTCGATGTGCTGAAGGAGAAGTGGGGCAAGATCGACTTCGTGGTCCATGCCATCGCTTTTTCCGACAAGGACGAGCTCGAGGGCCGTTACATCGAGACCACTGCGGACAATTTCAGCAAGAGCATGCTGATTTCCTGCTACTCGCTGACCGCCATCGCGCAGCGCGCCGAGAAGCTGATGACCGATGGCGGCTCGATTGTCACGCTGACCTATTACGGCGCCGAAAAATGGATGCCGAACTACAATGTCATGGGCGTCGCCAAGGCCGCGCTGGAAGCCAGTGTGCGCTACCTCGCCGCCGATCTTGGCGAGAAGAACATCCGCGTCAATGCGATTTCGGCAGGTCCGATCAAGACGCTGGCTTTTGCCGGGATCGCCGATTCCCGCTTCCTGTTGAAATATAATGAGGTCAACGCTCCCCTGCGCAGGAACGTTACGATCGACGAAGTCGGCCAGAGTGCGCTGTATTTCCTGTCCGACATGTCGAGCGGCGTCACCGGCGAAGTGCATCACGTCGATGCTGGCTATCACGTGCTCGGCATGAAGCGCCCGGATGCGCCGGACATTTCCATTGGCGGCAAGGACTGATCGTCGCTTGCGATGGAGCGCTGGCGTCATGCGCGGACTTGATCCGCGCATCCATCAACTTGAAGAATTGAAGATGGGTTGTCGGGTCAAGCCCGGCAACGACATGGAGTGACTATGCCCACCATCTATTACATCCGCCACGGCCAGACCGAATGGAACGCTGCAGGCCGTTTTCAGGGCTCGCAGGACATCCCGCTCAACGATACCGGCCGTGAACAGGCCGCATATGCCGGCGGAATCCTGAAAGATCTGCTGGCGCGTGATGCGCGCCACACCGATGATCTGGCCTTCGTGTCGAGCCCGCTCGGCCGCGCGCGCAACACGATGGAACTGGTGCGTCATCAGCTCGCTCTGCCGCAGGGCGATTACGGCCTCGACGATCGCCTGCACGAAGTCCGCTTTGGTCATTGGGAAGGGTTCACGCTGGCCGAGCAGGAGGCCGCGCATCCCGACGTGTTCGCCGCGCGCCTGATCAACAAATGGGATCTGCCGCCGCCCGGCGGCGAAAGCTATGCGTCGGTGCAGCTGCGGCTGCGCGATTGGGCGGACGAGCTGCAGACCGACCCGGTCGC
>JAMFSI010000001.1 GCA_026225215.1 Sphingomonas palustris
AGCATGCCGGGAGTAAGCTGGCAGTCGCACGCGGATCGACCGTCGCTTCGATTGGGCCAGCAGGTTCGCGCTGAATAGCGTTTACGTCTTTGATTTGGCGTAATGGCTGGGCGGCACGCCGAGGACGCGGTGGAACATCGCCGTAAACGAACTCGGGCTTTCATAGCCGACATCGTAAGCGATCGTGGTCACCGGCTTGCCCTCGCCCAGCATCGACAGCGCCGCCATCAGCCGCACTTGCTGGCGCCACATCGCCAGCGCCATGCCGGTTTCCGCGCGAAAGGCGCGAGTCAGCGTGCGCCGCCCCATGCCGGCGATGCGCGCCAATTCATCGAGATCGCCGGAATGCGCGGGTTCGGCGATGATCAAATCGCACACTCGCCGCAGCCGGCGATCGCGCGGCATCGGCGCCGACAGCGGCACCTCGGGCATGCGGGTAATTTCTTCGAGCAGCAAACGCACGATCCGCCCCTCGCGGCCGTCGACATCATAGGCATGCGCGAAGGTCAGCACCTCGCCGATCAGCGCCTGAACCAGCGGCGACACATCGAAGACCCGGCAGGTGGGCGACGTATCGCCGAGCGCCGGATCGATATAGAGCACGTTGAGCTGCACCGCGCCGCGACACGTGACTTCATGGGCGATGCCGGCTGGAATCCAGATCGCCCGCCTGACCGGCAGCACGAAGGCGGAGTGATCGGTGGTGACCGTCATCGTCCCTTCGAGCGCATAGGCGAGTTGCGATCTTTCGTGACTATGCGAAGGGTCAACGAAACCCGGCGGATAATCGTCGCGCATGCCGACGATCGGACGGATCGTCAGGGGAAGATCGACACTGCGTTTCATCGCCAGAGCATGAGCGCCTCGATCGAGGGAAAATCACGCAAATGATCGGCCATATGCGGCAAAGGTCAAGAGCGCTGAACGGATAGAGATTTGTCAGTCGGCACATTTTGACAATCGCCATAGATGCCGATCGGAGTCCTCACCAATTGCTCATAAGCGGTGACGACACGGATCAGGCGGCATTTTCCGTGAATATAGTCCGATACTTTCCGATAGCTGTCCATGTTGATCGGAAAATTCCGGGGTTGCATCGACATCACCACCACGCCGGGGCCCTTGGCAAGAATGGCATCGATCTGCTTGTCAGTGGCCAGATGGCTGACATTGCGTTCGATCAAGTGATTCAAATGATGCGGAAACACCAGTGGCGACAGGAACGGACGCTGCGTCATGGCGTAGAGGTAAGGCGGGCCGTCATAGACCAACAGCCCCTTGCCGTGATCATGCGCCTCCACCGTCGTCGCCATCGCCTGCATCGAGCGCATCGATGCCAAGGTCCAGGCACGGTCCGTGGAACTGTACCAGACCTGGCACCAGACGATCACCACGGCAAAGGCGATGACACCGCGATTGCCCGCCGCGAAAAATAGCCCCGCCGCCACCGATAGTGGCACTAGCAGCGGCAGCGCATAGTGAACGTAGAAGTTCGGCACCGACACGAAGCCGATCAGCGCGGCTATCAACCATCCGATCAAAAAACCCCTCGCCCCGGCCAAACCATCGCCCCGCCGCAAACCGATCGCTGCCACGAGCGCGATCGGCGCAATCCGCAGGCCGATGCTGGCTAAGTGAAACCGGATGCGCGCCGGGTCGAGCGGCGCCTTGGACAGATTGGATATCACCATCGCGTGCCAGAACTCCGGCCAATGGCCGATCGCCGCGTAAACCCCGGCGATGGCCAGCATCGGCAACGCGCCGAGTGCCGCAAACCCCAAGCCGTATCTTGCCAGTGCCGCCCAACCACAACCGCCGCGGCGCAACATCGTCAGGGCCCATAACCCGAGGTAGACAGCCTCGAAGATGGTGGTCTGCTTGATGGTTATCGCCAGCCCGCACAGCAACATCGCGGTGGGAATGGCTTTGCTCGCAATAGCTTGCGCCAAGGCTTCGCGTTCGCGTAGCACCAGCAACGCAGCTGCGGCGATAAACAGATTATAAAACAGCGGACTCTGACCGCCATAGCCGTCAAGCGGCCCCAGCAGCGCCAGATAATCGATCCCCGCCATGACCGCGCCCTTGCGATCCGCGAGCTGGATCACCATGCCATACACCGCCAGCGCCGTGGCGGCGGCAAACAGGGTAGCGGCAAGCTGATAAGCCACCACCGAGGTGGAAATGCCGGCGATCAGATAATAGATCAGGAACAGCCCCAGCGGCTTGCGGTCCCAGACATCGACATAGGGGATCGCGCCCAGATGCATGCGTTGCCCGACAAGGAAATAGAACTCGTCGTCGCTATTCAGATTGGTATCGCCAAAAGTGGAAGCGCGCAGTGCGATGGCCACGGCAATGAATAGCGCGGCGATCAGAATTGTGGAGATATCGGCCCGATATTTGCGCAAGATAGGGGTACGATTCACCAAATATCCTCGCAACGCCATGGCCCAGGCCGATCCAAAATCGAGCTTAGCCTATCGGCTGGCAATCGTGAAATAGCGGCGCATTCGTCAGGCGAAGGGTTCCTCTCCCGCCAACTTAGTGCGCCGCATTACCCTCCCAGCATCGACGGGATAGGGCGTAGCGCGGTGCAGGGTGCCGGTATTGTCCCAGAGCACGGCATCGCCAGCCGACCATTGGTGGCTGTAGCGAAAACGCGGCTGCGTCGCCCAGTCGCGCAGCCAGACCAGCAGTTCCAGCCCTTTGAGCGGATCGACACCGACCACATTGACCGCAGTATTGCCGATCACCAGCGATTTGCGGCCTGACCGGTGCGTCCAGACCAGCGGCAATGCCCGGTGTGGAACCCGCAGCCATTCGGCAAATGTCTCATAGCTGGGCTCCGGCTCAACGCTGAGCTGCGCGCCGGCCAAGGCATGGATGGCACGCAGCCCTTCGAGTTCGGCCTTGCGCGCGTCCGGCAAAGCATTCCAGGCGGCATAGGTATTGCAGAATTCGGTATCGCCACCGCTCGGCGAGGGCTGAACGCAGCACAGTATCGAGCCCAGGATCGGCAGCGCATTCATATAGCCGTCGAAGTGCCAGAAAAACGCGCTTCTGGTATAATCGGCCGATCGGCCGGCAGCGGGGTCGATGGTGATGTCGGTGGTCGAGCCATCGGCACGGTCCGAGATGTACATGCCCAAGGTCCGGGTGAAGGCGATGTGCTGGTCTTCGGTAAAATCGATCCGCGGAAAGACGAGGACGCCACGCTCTTCGAGCAGCGAGCGGATTTCCGCCGCGAATACGCCACTCAGCAATGCCTGCTTATCGAGATTGATCGCCGAACCGATCCATTCGCCGAGCGGCTCATGGTCCAAAGCCAGGTCCGCCGCTTGCGTCATGCAAAGTCCTGTTCGACCGGGGCGAGATAATCGGGGCGGGGCAGCCGATCGCGCCAATAGCCGGTCTCGCTGATCGAGTGGCCCTTGGCGAAGCGGATGTCGCCGGGCTTGGCCGCGCGGAAATTGGCAAAGTGCAGGCCGCTGGGGCCGGGCGTGAAACTGTAGAGGGTGTCGGCCGCAATCGCCAGCGCCGTGCCGGGGCCATACAGCCGGGCGCCCAAGCGCATTTCCCCCTCCAGCACGAAGATGATTTCATGTTCGGAATGGGAGTGAATTCCCGCTTCGGCGTCCTGACGCGTGGCGTTACCACCCGAAAATCTGTTCTCGTGCAACCAAAGCCGGCAGCTGGGGCAATCGGCGTCGGCGTGCATAACCCCGCCAACGCCGACCGATCCGGCAAGATTGTCACTGCGCGGCGCATGTTCGGCGGGCAGGAGATGGACGTGCCCACCCGCAAGCGCATGAGCATCTGCCTCAGCGGCGGAGAACGCCAGGATCGTCGTTGCGTCCTGGGCAGCGATTTCCAGCGCTTTGCCATGCTCGACAATCAGGCTCGAGCCCGAAGACAAACGGCGACCACCCGCCAGCACGCTTCCGCGCCAGATGTAAGCGAGTTTGTCGATCGTCTCGTCCGCGATTCGCAGTTTTTCTCCTGCCTGCAATTCGATGACGTGCAGATGAAGCGGTTGACCACTCCCGTCGAAATAGGCTGCGGCATGTCCATCGCCGCTTAAGCCCGCTGGCAAAAGCACGCTTTTCGTCTGTTGCGGCGTCTTGACGGACACTTTCGCCATGGTCGCTCCTTACGTTAAGCTGCCGCTGAACAGCGAGTCGGCGTGCGCAGCCTGCATCCCCGGCTGGTCGAGAGCAAGGAAGACAATTTCATACGGCTATTCGGTTGACCGGTCGCGAAAACCGGCAGTACCAACCCGCCAACCAACAAACGCGATTCTGGAGCTATTGAGGATGCACGAGCCAATTTCCATTCGCACCGTCGACGGCGATTGTCCGGCGCATGTCTTTACTCCCGCCGGAACCGGTCCGTGGCCGGCGGTGATCTTTTTCATGGATGGGCTGGCGATCCGTCCGACGCTGTTCGATATGGGGCAGCGGCTGGCCGATGGCGGCTTTCTGGTGCTGCTGCCCGATCTGTTCTACCGGGCTGGCCCCTATGCCCCGCTCGATCCCAAGGCGGTGTTCGCCTCGGGCGACGTTCGCGGTTCGATCGCGCATTTGTTCGGCTCGACCGATAATCGGCGCGCGACCGAAGATACCTCCGCATTCCTCGCCTGGCTCGACGGCAGAGCGGATGTCGCCGGCAAAAAAGTCGGCGTCACCGGCTATTGCATGGGCGGCGCGATCGCGCTGACCGTGGCCGGGACTTACCCCGATCGGATCGCGGCGGCCGCGAGCTTCCACGGCGGCAATCTCGCCACCGATGACGAGAAGAGTCCGCATCTGCTCGCGCCGAAAATTCGCGCGAAGGTCTATGTCGGCGCCGCCGATCAGGATAATTCCTATCCGCCCGAAATGGCGGAGCGACTGGAAAAGGCGCTGAGCGATGCCGGCGTCGATCACACTTGCGAACTCTATGCCGGTGCGCTCCATGGTTGGACGATGGCCGATTTCCCGGTTTACAACGAAGCGGCAGCCGAACGGCATTGGAGCGTGCTGTTCGATCTATTCAACGCCACGTTGAAATAGGAAGCGGGTGAGGGGGCGGCAGCGCTGCCTCCTGACGGGCTGGGTGGTTTAATCGTCGAGAGGATGCATTCGCGTGTCTCTGTCCCTAGCGGCGATTACTCCGGCGATCGGCGCCATCGTCAGCGGCGTCGATCTCGCACAGCCTCTCGATGCCGTAATGCAAGCGCAGATCGAGACTGCATTGCTCGACCGGCAAGTGCTGTTTTTCCGCGATCAGAACATCTCCTTGCAGCAGCAGCGCGACTTCGCCGCCCGTTTCGGGCCGCTGCATATTCATCCGATCTACCCGCAGTCGGAGGCGGTGCCCGAGATCATCGTCCTCGACACCGCACAGACCGATCTGCGCGACAACGCGCTGTGGCACAGCGATGTCAGCTTCTCTGAAACTCCGCCGCTAGGCGCGGTTCTCGCGGCAAGTTTACTGCCCGAGACCGGCGGGGATACGCTTTGGGCCAGCGCCACCGCTGCTTATGACGGCTTGCCCGAGCCGCTCCGGCGGATGCTCGATGGTCTCACCGCCATCCATGATCTGGCCAAGTCGTTCCCGGCGGAACGCTTCGGCACCGATCCCGCCAGTCTCGAAAAACTGGAGCAGGCCAAGCGCGCCAACCCGCCGGTGAGCCACCCGGTCGTCCGCACGCACCCCGTCACCGGACGCAAGGCGATCTATGTCAGCGAGGGCTTCACCACCCGCATCGAAGGCCTGGAGGCCGACGCCAGCGATGCTTTGCTCGGGCTGCTGTTCCGGCAGCTGACCAAGCCTGAATATACGCTGCGCTGGCGCTGGCGCCCCGGCGATGTCGCCTTCTGGGATAATCGCGTCACGCAACACTACGCCACCGATGACTATCGCCCGCATCGCCGGATCATGAACCGGGCGACGATCGTCGGTGATCGGCCCTTCTGATCCCTCCGCTGTTCACCACCGTCGCCGTCGCTGAGCCCCCCGAACCCGGTCACGCAGTTCCTGCGCGCGTTCCTCGGGCGAGACATGCGGTGTATCTGCCGGCAGATGCGCTCTCACTTCGGCGAGTGGCACGCGCTTGATCGTGGGAATCGGCGTGCTGTCGCAATCGAACCAGCGGCCCCACAAAGTGCCTTCGGTATATCCTGCGGTATCGAGCCAATTGGGCACGCCGGGATCTTCCAGCGAGACCACCGCGCGTAATTTGCCGTCGGAACTGGGCTTGCCGAAGGCGCCGTTGAGGCTGCTGAGGCGATAGACATATTCGACCGCGTTGAAATAGGGGTCGTTGAGTTGAATGTTCCAGTAAGAGCGCAGCTTGGGCAGATCGGTCTCGATGATCAGCGCCTCGCCCGGCGCAAATTCGAAAGCTGCGGGCCAATAATACTGAAACTCCACCCCGCGTAAGTGCTGCAGTTCGAAAATATTGACTCCTAACCGCTGCTTGAGATCATCCTGCTGGGGGTAGAACAAGCGGTTCATATTGAGCGGAAATTTTGCCATCGCCGCGATGCGCTGGTGGATTTCATCCGGCTCTAGCCGCCGCTTGGGCGGGACCGGATCGAGGCATTCGATGGTCAGGACGGGATCCTGCTCGTGGAGCCAGTCCTGTGCGACATAGCGCACCATCATCGTATCGGTCAGCCGGGTGATCGGCGCCCAATTGCCGGCATAGCCCTGCGGGCGCTCGGCGCTGAAGATGATCTCGAATTCGCCGTCCGGGCCGATCTCCAGCCGCTTGGTATCGAAGGTGCGGACCTCCTTCATCTCGCTATATTCGCCGACGAAACCGGTAAACCCTTCCTGCGTCGAGAAAACGAGGCTGTGGCAAGTCCCGCGATTGCCGGCAACCCGATAGGTAAGATCGCCGCGCAACGGTGCGTAGAGGTAAATGGTGTCGGGATTGGGTTGCTGGAGATAGACCGGGTTCCACAGCGGCGCCCAGTCGGGATGTTCGGCGTCGGCATGGAAGCAGGCAAAATACGAATAGGACAGGTTCATCATCACCTGGCGATAGATGTCTGCCTGGTAACGCGGATCATCGGGTTTCCAAGTGTTGGCGACCTCTTTTGCGGCAAGCTCAAGATCCCCGAGCAAAGCCAACAGCGCAGGCGGGGCATCGACCTGGTCGTCTATTCGTGTCATTTCCTCAGCCCACCTTTTTTGTTAGCCGCGTGGTACCGCCGGCAGCAGCGCCGCGACCGGGTTGCGTTCGCGCCCGAAATCGCGGTGCATCTGATAGGGGTAGCGGATCGGCACCGCGCTTGCTTCGTCGAGCCAGCCGATCTCCTCATCGCTGAGCGACCAGTTTGCCGCCGCGAGATTGTCCGCCAGCTGCTCGCTGGTCCGAGCGCCGATGATGATCGAACTGACTCCGGGTTTGCGCGCGACCCAGTTGAGCGCAACCTGCGAGATCGATACGCCGGCGTGGTCCTTGGCGATATCATCCAGCAGATCGACCACACTGCGCGCCTGCTCGGTGTCGGTGGTCGATAAACGGCCAGCCTTGCCGAGGCGGGTGGTATCGCTATGCCCCGCCTCGCGGAATTTGCCGGTGAGATAGCCCGAAGACAGCGGCCCCCAGATCAGCGCGCCGACACCTTCGTCCACCCCCAGTGGCAGCAGTTCGCTCTCGGCGTCGCGGTCGAGCAGTGAATATTTGATCTGCTGGCTGATATAGCGCGCCAGCCCGAGGCGATCCGAAGTGGCGAGCGCGCGCATCTTGGTCCAGCCGGCGTGATTGGACGAGCCGATGTAGCGAACCTTGCCCGCGCGAACGAGATCGTCGAGCGCGCGCAGCGTTTCCTCGGCCGGGGTCAGCAGATCCTGATTATGGATCTGGTACAAATCGATATAATCGGTCTTGAGCCGGCGCAGGCTCGCCTCGCAGGCATTGACGATGTTGTGGCGGCTGGCGCCCATGTCGTTCACCCCGGGTCCGGTGCGGCCATAGAACTTGGTGGCGATCAGCACGTCCGGGCGCCGGGCACCCAGCGCGTCGGCCAGCACTTCTTCCGATTCGCCGCTCGAATACATATTGGCGGTATCGAACAGGTTTACCCCGGCATCGAGGCACAGGTCGATCTGGCGCTTGGCGTCGGTTAATTTGGTGTCGCCGATATTGGCGAACATGCCCGAACCGCCAAAGGTCATCGCGCCGAAGCTGAAGGCCGAGATCTTGAGCCCGCTGCGCCCCAATAGCCGATATTCCATCGTTCTCTCCTTCATCCCCGACGCAGGTTGAACGGGTCTGGGGGCCGCTGTCAAAGCCGTTTTTCCCGGATATTGTCGGTTTCTCAAAGCAGACTAAAGCTGAGCTTGCTGCACTGCAAGAAATCTCTTCTGATTTGGTAGAGTTAATGCTTGCCTGCGGGCCGATCGCTCTGCATATCGAGGGCGTGCCTTTCGAGGCATCCTCTCCCAAACTTTCATGGCCCGGTCGGCAACGATCGGGCCTTTTTTGTCTGCGGGTTTGCCGAGGCGCAAAATGGCGAATCACGCCATTTGATCTGGCCAGGTGACAACCGCCGTTTCGCCATGGTAATGGCCGCGCCAGATGAGCACCCTGCGCAACTTCTTTCGCGATCATCGCCGATTTGCCGCGCTGTTGGTTGCGTTGACGCTGATGATGAAAGCCCTGGTTCCCGCCGGCTTCATGGTCGATGGCGATGCCAAGGTGATCACGGTGCATATCTGCGCCGACACGTTGGGCGCAGGATCGTCCCGGCAAATCACGCTTCCGCAATCGGGGCATGACGACGGCCACCGGGCTCATACCGACAGTCCGTGCCAATTCACCGCGCTCGGCCATGCCCTTACCGGGGGCGCTGATCCGATTCAGCTGACCCTGGCGCTGGCCTTCATTCTTGCCCTGGGCTTTGCCTTATTAGTGCGGGGCAACCCCCGGCGCATTTTCCATTTACGGCCACCGCTACGCGGGCCGCCCGCCTTCGCCTGACAGAATCGCCGTTCTGTCGGAATGGGGGCGCCCCTTTAGCAATGCGCCTTCCTGCCTGTCCGGGTTCCAGCTGATTTCCTAAGCGCTGATTCAGCCGGAACTCCACGCCCGACATCACCGGCTGCGACGACAGCGCTGACGCGAGATGTGTCAGCCGATCATTCGACATTGGATCGAGCAGGGTTTTTCCATGAGGATTGCGTTTATTTCGCTGGCCGGCGTGCTGGCTTGGGCATCGCCGGCTTATGCCGACGAAGCCAGTAGCACCCCCGACATCATCGTCACCGCCGCGCGCGGCACCGCGCTCAAGGACATGGATGTTTCGACCACGGTCGTGAACACCGCCGAGATCGAAGCCACGCCCGCAACGGCAACCGATCAGATCATCAACCGGATCCCCGGCGTCTTCACGCTGAACCAGCCCGCCGCGGCGCTCCACCCCACCGGTGACACCTTCTCGATCCGCGGCTTCGGCACCACCACTAACGTCAACACGCTGGTGATGCTCGACGGTATCCCGATGAACGACCCCTATTTTCGCGTCGTCGACTGGAACCAGATCACTAAAGCCCAGATCGCCAGCATCGAAGTGATCCGGGGTGGCGGCGCCACCAGCCTGTGGGGCAATATGGCGATGGGCGGCGTCGTCAACATCGTCTCCAAGCCCCCCGAGGCCGGGCATATCGATTTCGACACCAATGTCGGGAGCTATCATACGCTGTCGGGCACGGCGACGGCGGGGGTGGCGCTGGCGAAGGATGTGGTTGGCGGGATCAGCGTCTCCGACACCACTTCGGATGGTTATAACAAAACACCTGAGGCCTATCGCAGCCCCTATATGGCCGCGACTGCGTCCAGCAACGTCAATGTCGATGCCAGTATCCACGCGACCCCCTCGGCGAACACCAGCCTGTTCGTCACCGCGCTGTGGCATCAGTTGCAGGAGCATGACCTCGTCTGGGCGCTGACTCAGAACCGCTGGCAGACCTATCGTATTTCCGCCGGCGGCGAAACGGTAGTGGCCGGCGGCAAGCTTGCGCTCACCGGCTGGTACGGGGGCGGCGCGATGAATACCACCAACGTCAGCGAACACCGCGGTTTCAGCATTTTCGTCCCTGCCGTCGGCGAGCCCTATGTCTCGCAGACCGAGAATGCGACGTATCACAATGTCGGTGGCTCGCTGGTCTGGCAGACCAGCCTCGGCGCGCTGCATGGCATCAAGCTGGGCGTCGATGGTCGTAGCCTGGAAGCCAATGATCCGTTGCAGTTGTTTGCCTTCGCTGGCCAGGCGGGAACCCAAATCGCCACGGCGGCAAGCGGGAACCTCCTCGCCCATGCCCAGCATCACTTCGAAGGCGTTTTTGCTCAGGCGACATTCGCACCCGTCACACTGCCGCTGGAGATCACACTCGGTTTGCGCGGCGATTTCTGGCAAACCTCGAATGGCAGTCTTTCCGGCAATTATCTCGGTTCGAACTTCGCCGACACCATTGCCAACCAGAGCTATGCGCGTTTCGATCCCCGCATCGGGGCGAAATTTCGGTTGGCGGATGGCGTTGCGTTGCGCGGCGCGGCTTACCGCAATTTCGCCGCACCCGGCATGAACCAGATGTACCGCTCCTTCATCAGCGGGACCAGCTATACCACCGTCAATCCAGGGCTGCGACCGCAGACCAATGTGGGCGAGGAAGTGGGGATCGATCTCACGGGCTCAGGCGCGCTGGCCGGGCTGACGCTGTCGGCCACCGCCTATAGCGATCACCTCAAGCACTTCATCGACTATGCCACAGTGCAATCGGGCTGCGCGGTGGCGAACAATTATTGCGGCACCGGCATCAGCGGGATCAACACCGGCAACCTCAGTCAATACGTCAACGCCGGCAACGCAACATTGCGCGGTTTCGAAGTGCTGGGCGCCTGGACGCTCGGCGCGATGTCATTGCAGGGCGGCTTCACTTACACCGACGCGCATCTGACCAGCTCGGCCTATACGACGCCATCGGCCGGAGTGATCCCCGATCCGACCGGCCAGCAGCTTGGCCAGGTGCCCAAATGGCTCGCCACCGCCGGCGCCCACTGGCGATTGACACCGAGATTGGCAGTCGATGCCACGGTGAAGAGCTTCCCTGCCTATTGGAATGCCACTTCGCACAACCAGCGCAACGATGGTGCGACGATCGTCGATCTCGGGGCATCGTGGCAGGTACGGCGCGGGCTGGAGCTTTACACTTCGCTGCAGAATGTCGGTAATGTGCATTACCTCGACCAGGGCTATGGCGTCACCACCAGCAATGGCAGCGTGGTCAAGGGCAGCACCGTGCCCGCGCTCGGTCTGCCATTCTGGGCGACCTTCGGGCTGCGGGCACAGATATGACCACCGCCCTTTATCGCACCATCTGGCGCTGGCACTTCTATGCCGGCCTGCTAGTGCTGCCGCTGATCCTGGTGCTGTCGCTATCGGGGGCGCTTTACCTGTTCAAGCCGCAGGTCGAGCGCTGGGAAGAGCGCGCATTCCACGACCTGCCGACGACGGGTGCGGTGCGCGCTTCGACACAGGGTGCAGCGGCGATCGCTGCATTTCCGGGATCGCGCCTCGTCTATTATCGCCTGCCACAATCGGTCGGCGATGCGGCGATGATCCATCTCGCGTTGGGACATGGCCGAACGATTGACGCTTTTGTGAGCCCGCAAGGCAAGGTGTTGGGCAGCCTGGCGCCGGACAGCCGGATCATCGCCATCGACCGGGACATCCACGGGCAATTGCTGATGGGTCCGCGCGGCAGCTGGATCGTCGAATTTGCGGCGAGCTGGGCGATCGTGTTGATCGTCACCGGACTGTATCTGTGGTGGCCGAGGGGGCGCGGCGCCGCCGGGGTGATCTGGCCACGGCTAGCGGCAGGTGGCCGCACCTTCTGGCGAGACCTCCATGCGGTGACCGGTTTTTGGGTTTCGGGCCTCGCGTTGATCCTGCTGTTTACCGGGCTGCCCTGGGCGGATGCCTGGGGCAGCGCGTTCAAGCTGGTCCGCACCGAGATGGGCTGGGTGAAGGGCGCGCCGGACTGGACGATCGGCGGTCGCCCTGAGTCCGGTTCCGATCCGCATGCCGGTCACGACCATGCGATGATGATGGCCGGTATGCCCATGCCAGACCTGCCGCTTGCGCCCAGGCTGAACCCCGCCTTGCTCGATCGCATGGTCGCTAACGCTCAAGCCGGCCAACTGGCCTTTCCGGTGCTGGTGGTGCCACCCGGCATGCCACCGGGGGAGGGTGGCAGCGGGAGCCCGGCCAAGGACTGGGTGGTGCGTTCGGACGCCCAGGATCGCCCGCTACGGGCAACGATCCACTATGATGCCACAACCGGCGCATGGCGCTCGCGCGAGGATTTCAGTGCCGGCCATCCGATCGACAGACTGATCGGCTATGGCGTGGCCTGGCACGAAGGCCAGCTATTCGGCGTCGTCAACCAGCTTATCGGCCTTGCCACCGCGCTGATGCTGGTCACGGTGGTGGTCAGTGGCACGGTCCTGTGGTGGCGGCGCCGGCCACAGGGCACGCTGGGCGCTCCGCCGGCGCTCGCCGATCCGGCGCGGCTGCACGGCTTCGGCGCTTGGGCACTGCTGATCTTTCTCATGCTATGGCTGCCGCTGTTCACCGGCTCGTTGGTCTTGCTGCTTCTGTTCGACCGGCTGGTTCTGCCGTGGTTGCCCGGATTGGCGCGGTGGCTGGGGGTAGCGGACAGGGCCTAAGCGCGGTTGCCGATCTCCACGAAGCTCCTGACCAGCTCAGTCAGGGCCTCCACCGTCTCCACCGAGCCGCGCTCGATCCATAGCCGGGTGATCCGCAAAATTGCGCCGACGGCCCCGGCTCGCGCGAGTTCATGCGGCGCGCGCGGGATCAGCAGCTGCGCCAGCGCATCCATCGTCGCGCGCCCGACGAGGCGCATATTGGCATCGTCGTGATCGATCTCCACCAGGAATACCCTGGCTAGCCCTGGATGTTCGACCAATAGCCCAAAATAGGCCGCCAAGCCGCTGCCGATGGGATCGACCGGGTCGATCGCGGCGTGGACATGATCGAGCATCCGCTCGCAGACCACGCCAAACACCGCCAGCAACAGGGCTTCGCGATGGGGAAAGGATTCGTAGAAGTAGCGCGGGGTCAAGCCCGCCTCGGCGCAGATCGCGGTAACCGAAGCGCCCGAAGGGCCGAGGCGGCCATAAAGCTCGGCAGCGGCAAGCATAAGCTTTTCGCGCCTTTCGCTAACCCTCTCCTCCGGACTTTGGCCGCCGTAATGCCGTGCTGTCTTGGTCGCCATGCAATAGCGTTTGACACATTCACTGACATCTGACAAATAGGAAATGTAGATTATCAGATGGAGCGAGTCGATGGCGACCCAACCGATGCCGGCAACGCAGACCATGAAGGCGAACCGGGCGGTGGACCCACTGGTCAATCGCCGTCGTGACTGGCTGGGAGCGCTGCGGGCACTCCGCCGTCTCCTCGCCGATGCCAATGATACCACCCAGGTTTTCAAGATCATGCGCGCGCTGAACGTCGGCACCATGCAGGCCGGCTACGAACGACTGCTGCAGACCCCGCAAGGCGGACGCCTCGCGTTCCAGCACGTCGAACTTGCCGAGCGCTTCTGCGATCCCGCCTTCGTCGGCAGCTTTGCGCCGGGCAGCGTCGGCGCCGCTTACGGTGCTTTCCTGGCGCGGACCGGCTATTCTGCCGCAGGGCTCGCCGATATCAGCCGCACCGACGATCCGTGGCGCGATGCGCCTCATCCCTACGCCTGGTATGGCCGCCGCATGCGCGATAGCCATGATGTCTGGCATGTACTGACCGGCTATCGTGCCGACGAGCCGCTCGGCGAGGCTTGCCTTGTTGCCTTCACTTACGCCCAGACGCGCGGACTTGGGTGGGCGGCGATTGCCGTGGCCTCGGCGCTCAAGGCATGGCGCACGCCCGGCGGCAAGCCGGCGGTGAGCGCCATTCGTGAGGGCTATCGGCGCGGCCGCGCAGCGGCATGGTTGCCGGGCGAAGATTACGAGCGCCTGTTTGCCGAACCGCTGGACCAGGCGCGCGCGCGGCTCGGTATCGGCGATCCGACAGCCTATCTGGCGTTCCAGCAGCAAGCGGGGTGAGATCCCAATTTCAAAGGGACCGCCCGGAACGAAGCCCCTGCTTCGGTGTTTGATAGGAGGCGGCGCCGATCGGTCGCCTCCATCAGCAAAGACAGGGCAATTCCATGAACCAGGCGGTCCGGCTCACTCACTTTGGTGGACCGGACGTGGTTCAGGTCGAAGCCATCGCCGTGCCATCGGTTCAGGATGACGCGGTGCTGGTCAAGGTTGCCGCCGCCAGCGTCAACCCCGTCGATTACAAAATCCGCGAAGGCAAATTCGTGGCGATCACCGCAGACAAGCTGCCGATCACTCTCGGGCGCGACTTGGCCGGCACGATCGCAGCGTTCGGTGGCAGCGCCGATGCCAAGTTGAACGTCGGTGATTCGGTTTTCGCGCATATCGGTATCGATCGTGGGGCGCAGGCCGAATATGTCATCGTCAAAGCCAGCGAATTGGTCGCCGCGCCCCGCTCGATCGACCTGATTCATGCCGCCGCAGTGCCGCTCGCGGCGATGACCGCCTGGCAGGGCTTGTTCGACCAGGGCGGGCTGAAATCCGGTCAACGCGTCCTCATTCATGGCGGCGCTGGCGGCGTCGGCCACCTGGCGGTTCAATTCGCCAAGGCCAAGGGCGCGACGGTGTTCACCACCGCCGGCGCCGACGATCTCGATTTCGTCCGCTCGCTGGGCGCCGACACCGTCATCGATTACAAGGCGGAGCGTTTCGAGAATATCGCGCGCGATATCGACCTGGTGCTCGATCTGGTCGGTGGCGAGACTCAGGATCGTTCCTGGGGAGTGCTCCGCGAAGGCGGCATGCTGGTGTCTACCCTGGCGGCGCCCGATCAGGAGAAGGCAGCAGCGCACAAGGTCCGCGCCGCGCCGCGCTGGATGGCCCAGCCGAATGCTGCGCAATTACGTGAGATTGCCGAATTGATCGATGCCGGCAAGGTCAAAGTCGAGGTGGCAGAAACTTTCCCGCTCGATCAGGTTCGCGCGGCGCAGCAACGGCTGGAACAAGGCCATCTGCGCGGGAAGATCGTCTTGACGCTGGAGTAGCCTCTCAGGCCTCGTCGATCACCGGATTGCGCAATGTCCCGATCACCCCGATCGACACCTCCACGCTATCGCCACTCCTCATGTACAGTGGCGGCTGGCGCAGATCGCCGACACCACCGGGCGTGCCGGTAATCAGCACATCGCCGGGGCGCAGGTCAGTGAAAGTCGAGCAATAGGCAATCAGCGTCGGGATATCCCAGATCATGTCGGAGATCGGCTGGTCCTGGACCAGTTCGCCATTGAGCCGGGTCTGCACTCGCTGGCTCGCAAGGTCGGGCACTTCGTCGGGGGTGACCAGCGCCGGGCCGAAACCGCCGGTGGCCGGAAAATTCTTGCCCGGGGTGAACTGGCTGTTATGGCGCTGCCAGTCGCGCACCGAGACATCGTTGAAGATGCTGTAACCGGCGATATGGTCGAGCGCGTCCGCCGC
>JAMFSI010000063.1 GCA_026225215.1 Sphingomonas palustris
CGATATATTCATCGAGCCGTGCGATAAGTCCGCCACGGACCGCCACAATTATGCAGAGCGGCCATGCCAAGCGGACGCCATTGGCTGTTGTTCCCACCATCAGAAGCTGCTGTACGAACCCGTTCGCTGTCTTCGTTCTTCTGACATCTACAAATGCCCGCTTGGGAAAGCTTGCGATCAATCCTTCCCAGCCGCGGCCGGCGTCGTCGAGATCGAGGGCTATGCCATCGAAACTGTGCCAAAATCTAACATCTGCGGTACAGCACCGACGCGCGGCGATGAGATCGCCACACGCGAGCGCGTCGTAGAATTGGTCGATTATGGCGCCTGTTTTATCGGCGCTGGCAACGACATCAACGCTCATTTCGGATCCTAAGATTTAGTGGTCCTCCCACATCAAGACTCACCAGCAACCGCAGGTCTGGGCAATGGCCCGGAGCATCGCGGCGCACGAGCGCGAAGTTTCGATTTACCTCGCGGCTTTTATTGTTTGCACACTGGCTCAAGCACTACGACCGGAATCTGCCGCGACGTGCGCGACTGGTATACGTCATAGTTAGGCCACGTCTTCACAGCTTCGGCCCAGATTTGCTCTCGCTCCGGAGAGGCTGCGGTTCGCGCCACCGCCTCGCAGATATCGGCTTTCACTTGAACCTGGACACGCGCCTCGTCGAGGAGGTTCAGGTACCAGGCGGGATGCGTCGGCGAGCCTCCACGAGACGCCATGATGACCCAGCTGTTGCCGTACGGCGTGAAGATGATCGGGGTCGTCCGGGGTTCGCCGGAGCGGCGGCCTGTGGTGGTCAGGAGCAGGATCGGCACGCCGTTCCAAATATAGCCGTGCTCGCCGTTCGTCTCACGGTAGACGCGAACGTGCTCGTCCCCGAGCAGGCTGGTATCGACCGGCCGGGCGACCGGCGCTGGGTTCTGTTCACTCATCTCGATCAGTTCCGATCCTGTAAGGTCAACGAAGAAACACGCGGCGGACAGTGCTTCTCTGCCCGAGGAGGTTCGTGAATCAGGGTGCTGGCGCGTCCAAGTCTAGAGTCCTCGACATCTCGATTTCCGTCGCTGTCAGGCCGCCTGAATATTCAAAGCTTGGATTTGCTGATAGACCCGCAGCCCCTCCACGCCGCGTTCGCGTCCGATGCCGCTGTGGCGCCATCCTCCTGACGATGCGTAGGCGCTGGCCATGCCGCCATTGATGTTGACTGTCCCAGTGCGGATCCGCGAAGCGACTTCGACCGCCTGTCGCGTGTCCTTGCCGAACACCCAGCCCGAAAGTCCGTAGACACTGTCGTTAGACATTTCGACCGCATGATCGAGGTCGCGATAACCGATCACGCTGACCACGGGGCCGAAGATTTCCTCCTGCGCCGCCGGGTTCTTGTTGTCGGGCAGATCGAGCACCGTCGGCTCGAAGAAGAAGCCCTTGTCCAGGCCGGCAGGCCGCTTGCCGCCGGTGACGACCCGGCCACCGGCATCCACCGCGGCTTGGGTGAAATGCTCGCAGCGCGCGCGCTGGGCGGCGCTGATCACCGGGCCGAGCTGGGTGGTGGGGTCGCTGGCCACGCCGATCTTCACATTGGCGAGCATCGCCGCCATGCCTTCCAGCACCTTGGCCTTGCTCTCTTCGGGCACGAACACCCGCGTGCCGAGCACGCAGCCTTGGCCGGCATGTGAGGTGCAGACCGAATAGGCCGCCGATGCCGCGCGCTCGACCGCATCGGGAAGGTAGATCTGCGCCGACTTGCCACCCAGTTCGAGCACCAGCCGCTTGAGCGTCGGCGCGGCCTGTTGGGCGACCTTGACGCCGACAGTGCAGGAGCCGGTGAACGACACCAGATCGACCCGCTCGTCGGTGGTCATTAGCTGACCGCCAGCTAGCCCGTCCTCGATCACGACATTGAGCACGCCGTCGGGAATGCCGGCTTCGGCGGCGGCTTCGGCGAAGATCATGGCGGAAAGCGGGGTCAGCGGATTGGGGCGCAGGATCACCGAATCGCCGGCCATCAACGCGGGCACCACTTTCCAGAAGGCGGTGTAAAACGGCACATTATAGGCTGAGATCGCCGAAACCACGCCCAATGGCGTCCAGCGCTTCAGGCTTTGCACGACAAAATGGGCATTGACCCGTTCGTGCAGCGGCAGGGGATTCTCCTCCACCTCCGGCAGTCCCAGGAACATATCGGTGATTTCGTCGGTCATCCGCAACGGCGCATGCACTTGCGCGCCCATCACCGTGGAGGAAACCGGGCAACCCGCTTCGAGAATGGCGAGTTCCTTCAATCGCTCGGCGCGGCTTCGCAGAGCGTTGGCATAAGCCCGCATCGTTTCGGCGCGCTGCTTCATGGTCAGCCCGCTCCACCGGCCATCATCGAAGGCGCGCCGCGCGGCGCCGATGGCCTGCTCGACCTGCCCGGCGCTGACACTCTGAATCTCCGCGACGACGGATTCATCCGAGGGATTTTCGACGATGAAACTGGCACCTTCGCCTGTCACGAATTTGCCATCGATATAGCCCGTGTAAGCCAGGACATCCTCCATTATAATTCGCAAATGTGAACTATTGTTCGTGAAAATAGACTAAGCGCAATCCCCTTTTGCGTCAATCGGGCTTGGCCTCCCATCTCGCCCGATACCGTGCATGGGCTGACCGAGTTGTGGCTCACTTTTGCGTAATTAGGGGATCACCGTTCGACGATGCGATCGGCAATAGGTTCGCGATTTTGCCAACCTCGTCGTTCGAGTTCGGGCACGGCAGAAGGCTGGACCGGATAGCCGATACACAGGACGGCGATCAGATCCCATGTCGCGGGCACGTCCAGCATAGCCCGAATCGTTTCGGGATCGAGGATGGAAACCCAGCCCAGCCCGATCCCGCGCGCCCGTGCCGCCAGCCACATCGAATGGATCGCCATGACCGTCGAATAGCGCAGGGTTTCGGGCATGGTGGCGCGGCCCAGGCGGTAGCCGGCAAGCGGCGCATGGTCGGAAAATACCACCACCAGTTCCGGTGCTTCGCGGATGCCGTGCAGCTTGAGCGAAAGATAGAGCTTCTGCCGCTCGGGGTCGGTCTGATTGCGTGCGGTATCGGCCACGCAGCCATCGACATGATCGGCCAGTTGCGTCCGCAATTCCGGCGAGCGCAGCCGCACGAAGCGCCAGGGCTGGGCATTGCCGACCGATGGCGCCAGCGCGGCGGCATCGAACAGATATTGCATGTCGGCGGCAGCGACCGGCTTGGTCAGGAAATGGCGGACATCGCGCCGCCAGCGCAGCAGCCGGTCCAGCTGATCGACGAATCCGGCATCGAAATCCGGAGCAGAATCGGAAGCGTATCGGTCACCTGCCTTTCAAGCGCTATTTCAGGCGCAGTGGCAAGCCGGCAGCGATAAACATGACCTCGTCGGCTTTTTCCGCGAGGATCTGGTTCAGCCGGCCCGCCGCATCGCGAAAGCGTCTGGCGAGCGCATTGTCCGGTACGATGCCCAGGCCCACCTCATTGGCGACGAGGATGAGCGACCCAGGCGCCTTTGTCATCGCCAGGAGGAGTTGTTCCGCTGCCCCGTCGATGTCCCGTTCCGCCAGCATCAGATTGGACAGCCACAGCGTCAGGCAATCGACCAGCAGTACATTTCCGGGGCTCGATTGCCGAGCAATCGTTACCGGCAGATCCAGCGGCTCCTCGACCGTCCGCCAGCGTGGTCCGCGATCCTGGCGATGCCGGGCGATGCGTTCGTCCATTTCCGTATCGAGCGCTTGCGCGGTGGCGATATAGACCAAATCGCTTTCCAGCGCCTCGGCCCGCGCCTGGGCAAAGCGGCTCTTGCCGGAACGCGCGCCGCCGAGAACCAGCAATTTCGTCATGGCTGGAAACCTCGTGCCAGTTCCAGCAATCCGTCGATATCGAGATGCCGCTCCAGCGCTTCGGCCAATTCGTCCAGCGCGCCATTCACTACCGTGGCATGATCGTGCCCCAGCGAATGCGCCCCGATCCGGGCCAGCAACGCGCGGCGCAGTCCGGTCGCAGCGAAAAACCCGTGGCAATAGGTGCCGATTACCAGCCCATCCTCGCTGATCGCGCCGTCGGCTCGATTGCCAAGCAGGGCGAAGGGGCGGGCGCAATCCGGTCCGGTCGTGATCCCCATATGCATTTCATAACCCGCCAATTCCGCTCCCAGCGCTTGCCCTCGCGCTGGGCGCAGGGTCTTGTCGAGGCCAAGCTCAGTCTCGACAGCCAGCAGCCCGAGACCGGCGATCTCGCCCGGTTCGCCCTCGATCCCCAGCGGGTCGGCAATCCGCGTGCCGAGCATCTGATAGCCGCCGCAAATGCCCAGCACCGCGCGGCCACGCCGATGATGCGCGAGAATGTCGATGTCCCATCCCGTTTCGCGCAGGAATGCCATATCGGCGATGGTGGACTTGGAACCGGGGAGGATGATCAGCGCGGCCTCGGTCGGGATCGGCGTGCCCGGCGGGATCATGGCCAATTCGACATCAGGCTCCAGCTTCAATGGATCAAGCTCGTCGAAATTGGCGATACGCGGCAGGATCGGGCAGACAATCAGCTTGCGCGAAGGCGAGGGCGCGCGGGTCTTTTCCAGCACCACGGCATCTTCGCTCGGCAAGCGGGCCGCTGCCGCCAGCCACGGCACCAGGCCAAAGCCGCGCCAGCCCGATCGCGCTGCGATCGCGGCATAGCCATCGGCGAACAGCGCGGGATCGCCGCGAAACTTGTTGATGATGAAGCCGCGGATCATCGCCGCATCCTCGGGATCGAGCACCGCGCGCGTGCCCACCACCGAAGCGATCACTCCGCCGCGATCGATATCGCCGACCAGCACCACCGGCACGCCCGCCGCGCGGGCAAAGCCCATATTGGCGATATCCCCCTCGCGCAAATTGATCTCGGCGGGAGAGCCGGCGCCTTCGACCACGACGATATCGGCGCGGGCGGCGAGCCGCGCGTAGCTCTCCAGCACCTCGGGCAACAGATTGCGCCGGCCTTCGCGAAAGTTGCCGGTGCCGAGCGTGCCGCGCACTTTACCATGGACGATCAGTTGCGAAGTCCGATCCGCCTGCGGCTTGAGCAACACGGGATTCATATCGGTGTGGAGTTCGGCTCGCGCCGCCAATGCCTGCAGCGCCTGCGCCCGGCCGATCTCACCGCCTTCGGGCGTGATGGCGGCGTTGTTCGACATATTTTGCGGCTTGAACGGCAGCACACGCAGGCCGCGATTGGCCAGCGCTCGGCACAGCCCGGCGACCAGCACCGACTTGCCGACGTCCGATCCGGTTCCCTGCAGCATCAGCCCAGCCATGGTATTCCCCATGCCGCCGCCCACAGAATGGCGATTGCCCACAGCATCGCACAGGCCCGGCGATAAATGCGCAAGCCCCGTCGGATCGCGCCCGCATTGGCGGCTCCGCCCGTACCGATCCAGGGCTTTTCGTGAACCTCGCCATCGTAGCTGACCGGACCTGCCAGCCGAATGTCCAGTGCGCCCGCCATCGCTGCCTCGGGCCAACCCGCGTTAGGCGAGGCATGGCGGCGGCAATCGCGCCATAGAGTCCGCCAGCCGCCACCTGCCGCCAGGCACAGCAGCACGCCGGCCACCCGCGCCGGGGCCAAGTTGAGCCCATCATCGAGCCGCGCCGCCGCCCAGCCGAAGTGGCGCCAGGGCTGCTCTTTGTGGCCGATCATACTGTCTGCGGTGTTCACTGCCTTATACGCCCAAACACCGGGCAGGCCCAAGGCCAGCAGCCAGAACAGCGGCGCCGTCACCCCGTCGCAGAAGCTTTCGGCGAGGCTTTCGATGGCGGCGCGGGCGATGCCGGCTTCATCGAGCGGAGCGGTGTCGCGCCCGACGACCCTGCTGACCGCTGCACGAGCGAGGGCGAGGTCGCCACTCTCCAGCGCGCGGGCAACCGGCACAACATGATCGTAAAGGCTGCGCTGGGCGAGCGCGGGACAAGCGAGCAATGCCAGGACCGGCCATGCCCAGCGCCCGAGCGACCGGTACAACCCTTGCTGGATCAGCCAAGCTCCGCCGCCGCTGACCGCCAGCAAGAGCGCAATGGTCGCGACCCCGCCAAGCCGCCGGGCGATATCCGAACGATCGGCCCGATTCCACTCTGCGACGCAAGCATCGATGATGCGGGCAAAGCCGCCAATGGGATGACCGATCCGTCGATAGAGCCAGTCCGGCCACCCGAATGCTGCATCCAACGCGAGCGCCGCGATAGCCACCGGTTCAGCCATCGGCCAGCGCCCGGTCGAGCCGGGCCATTTCGACATCTCCCGAAGGCAGCCCGAGGCGCAGCCAGTGCGGATGATCGGCGAAGGGGCGGGTCAATATCGCATGGCGCGCCAATTGCCCGAACAGCACATCGGCATCCGGCGTTTCGATCAACCGGAACAGTGGGCAAGCGCCTCTCGGCTCAAGACCCTGGGCATGGAGCACAGCGTCAAGACGTGCGGCGCGTTCGATCAGAGCGGCACGCATTGCCGCGATCCAGGCGGTATCGGCATAGGCGGCAAAGCCGATCGCCAGCGCCGCTGCCGATAGCGGCCAATCGCCCAGCAGCTGACGAAAACGGGCGATGATGGCGCGTGGGGCGAGCACGAAGCCCAGCCGGACCCCGGCGAGGCCGAAGAATTTGCCGAACGAACGCAGCACGATGAGATTGCTGCCATCATCGACTTGTGGGGCGATGCTGATCGCGGCGGAGACATCGGCAAAAGCCTCGTCCACCACCAGCCAGCCGCCGGCCCGCTCCTGCCCTTGCCGCCATTCGTCAAGCTGGGCGTGCCCGATGATGCGCCCATCCGGGTTATTGGGATTAGCGAGCAGCAGCAGATCGGCCGTGGTCGGCGGACGCATGATGTCGTCGATCGACACGGCTTGGCCGCACACGGTCGCATGGGTGCGATAAGCAGGCGCCCAGTGCCGGCCCGGAAGCTCGATGACTTGGCCGAGCAGGCGCAAGCCGATTTCACTGCCCGGGACGGCGCAGCATAGCACGGGCTCGACACCGAAATGCCGTGCGGCAATCGCCTCGAGTTCGGCCAAAGCTGCTGGATCGGGTAGCCGCTGCCAGTCGAGGGCGATGGCATTCGCGCAGGGCCAGGGCGCCGGATTAATTCCCGTCGAAAGATCGATCCACGGCTCCGGTCCATCGCCATACACCGCGCGGGCATCGGCCAGACGGCCGCCATGCCAGGTGAAAGCGGCGCCGCTCATCGGGCCAGCACCATGGATGCCAGCAACAGTGTTTCCACCAGTTCGATCCCGGCGCCGTGGCCGTCGCCCGAAATGCCACCGATCCGCGCCTTCAGCCACCACGCCCATAGCGCCATTGCCGGTACGGCTGCGATCAACGGCGGGGCAAACCAGAAGGCGGGCAGCATCACCAGGCACCATGCCGCCGGATGCCAAGCCCTCAGACCGGTACGAAAGCGGCTCGCCAGGCCCTCGTGGAGCGGCGGCAGCAGGAGTGTCCAAACCAGGGGGCCGATGCGCGCCACCACGGGGATCGCCACCAGCACCCACCACGGTGTCGTGGCAAAGACGTCATGCAGCAGCACCAGCTTCGCCATCAGTTGCAACGCGATGGCGACAACGCCGAAGCTGCCGATGTGCGGGTCGGCCAGAACTTCCGAAATCCGCGTGCGATCTTTGTGCCCTGCGCCGGCGGCATCGGCGATGTCCCCCAAGCCATCGAGATGCAGCGCCCCAGTGATACCCACCCAGGCTAGCAACGCCAGCAGCGCACCAAGCCAGGGATCATGCCGCGCGCCGAGTTCCGCCGCTCCCGCAACGAAACCGCCGACCACCAGCCCGGCCGCTGGAAACCAGCGGATCGCAGCGGCAAAGTCCGCGTCACTGGCTGCCACTGCCGGCAGCGGCAGACGAGTCATGAATTGCACGGCGAGGATCAGGGACTTCATCGCGAGCGCCCCAGGGTCATAGCGCGCTGGCGACTGCCGCTTCGGCGAAGCTCGCCATTTCGTTATGGGTGGCGAGTGCGGCGCGTACCAGATGGACCGCTACCGCCGCGCCGCTGCCTTCGCCGAGGCGCATATCGAGCTGGAGCAGCGGTCTAAGATCCAGATGCGCGAGCAGCCGTTGATGCCCGGCCTCCGCCGAGCTATGCGCCGCGAGGCAATGGTCGGTGATGGCGGGTGCAGATTTGGCCAGCGGGGCGATCGCCGCGCTGCAGATGAAGCCGTCGAGCAATACGGGAATGCGCAGCAGCCGCGCGGCGAGCAGCGCGCCGGCCATCGCCGCGATCTCCCGCCCGCCGAGGCGGCGGAGTGTCTCGAACGCAGTATTGCAGTGCTCGCCATGCAGCGTCAGCGCGGCGGCCACCGCCGCCCGTTTGCGCGCGAGCCCGGTATCGTCCACGCCGGTCCCGCGCCCGATCCACTCCGCTGCGGTGCCCCCGAAACTTTGCGCGCAGAGGGCCGCTGCGGGCGTGGTATTGGCTATGCCCATCTCGCCGACGAACAGCAGGTCGGTGCCGTCGGTGACCGCTGCTGCCCCAGCGTTGAGCGCAGCGAGACACTCGGCCTCGCTCATCGCCGGCTCGATCGTGATGTCGCCCGTGGGGTGTTCGAGATCGAGCGGCACCACTTGCAATTCCGCTCCGCAGGCGCGGGCGAGCGCATTGATCGCCGCGCCGCCATGGCGGAAATTGGCGACCATCTGCGCGGTAACCTCCGCCGGAAAGGCGCTGACCCCGCGCGCCGCGACGCCGTGATTGCCGGCGAAGATCACGGCGCGGACGCTGTGCAGCGCCGGCCGGCCCGTGCCTTGCCAGCCGGCCATGAACAACGCGATCTCTTCCAGCCGCCCGAGCGAGCCCGCAGGCTTGGTCAGCTCGCCCTGCCGCGCGGCGGCGGCGGCAATGGCTTTGGCATCGGGCGCGGGTAAAGCGCGCAGGGCATCCGTGAAGGCAGCAGCGCTGGCAAAGCGGATCATGTCGCGACAAAGCCTTCGGGCGGCATCCGGGTGATGAAATGGCCCTTCACGCCGTCCGGCCAGTCGCCATAGCGCACCTGGCCTTCGGCGCTTTGCGCGTGGAGGTTGGCATAGCTCAGAATGGCCCGCGCCGCCTCTGCCGTGGGCGCGAAATCGCCTAAGATATAGGAGATCTTGCCCGGCGCGCGGATATGCACCGCGCAATGGCGGGAACAGGCAAACAGGCAGGGCATCTCCTCGACGGCAATGCCTGCCAGCGCGGGATCAGCACCTTGCACCGCCCGCAATTCCTCGGCCAGCAAGGCGCCACCCCGCTGGCCGAGACCATCTTCGCGCGCCTCGGCCGAGACGCGGCAGGTCGAACACACCACGACCTGCGGTCCGGTCGAGACTACGCGCAACATCAGAAGTGAGTCCTTATGCCGAGATAGCCGGTACGGCCGAGATTGTTGTAGCCATAGACGGTCTGGTAGACCTTATCGCCGACATTCTCGACCCGGCCAAATACGGTAAGTTCCGGCGCCAGTTTCCATTCGGCGCGCAGATCGACTAGCGCATAAGCGCCTAGCGTCACCGGAATGCTCGGATAGACGTTGAAATCGGTGTCGTTGCTGCTGGAAGCGGTGCGCAGTGCAACGCTGGTAGTAAGCCCACCTTTCCAGTCATAGCCGATCGTTGCGTTTGCCAGATGGCGGGGCCTGTTCGGCAATTGCTGGCCATAAGTTGCGGCGCCCGGCGTGCGATCCTGCGAGGAGACGAAGCTGTAATTGCCGTTCGCGAACAGTCGGCCGATGCGCAAGAAGGCGGCCAGTTCGAGACCCTTGGCCTTCGCCTTGTCGACGTTGGCGTAATAGCCTTGGCCGAAATTGTTGTAGCAGGCGGCGTAAGCGGGCGGGGGCACCGGCTCGATAGCGGACGCCGAAGCAGGGCAGTCGTTAAATTCGATGAGGTTAGTGGTGTTGCGCTCGAACCAGGTCGCCGAAGCGCTGAGCACTTTGCCGAGGTGGCGTTCGAGCCCCACTTCCCAACCCTTGGCAGTCTCGGGCCGAAGCGTGGTGTTCCCGTAATCGCTGTAGAGCTGGTACAGCGAAGGTGCCTTGAAACCCTCATCGTAATTGGCGCGGATCAGCGTGGCGCCGCCGTCGGGGGTGTAATCGCCGCCGGCGCTGAATATCGTGTGGCCACCATAGACCGAGTGGTGATCGTAGCGCACACCGCCGTTCAGCGTGAGCCCCTTCGTGGGCTCGACCCGGGCCTGACCATAGACGCTGTTAGTGTTCGCGGTGTGCAGCGCGAGGTCATAAGGCGTCGGCACATCGTTGACCACGTCGAACGGTGAGCCGGTCTCCATCCGCTCCTCCTTGCGCTCGGCGCCGAATACCAGCTGGATCTGCTGCGACACCTCGAGGCTACCCTGATATTCATAGCGCCGGACGCGACCATGGCCGACGAATTGCAGTGCCGGGCTGTCGATCGGGGTATAGCTTTCGTTGTCGGTCTTGTCCTGGAGCACCGCGAGACGGTTCTTCCAGCGATCGTCCAACAGCGCGACGTTGAGGCCGGCGTAAACGGTCCATTGCTTGGTCAGGCCATAGTTACCAGCATAGATGTTACCCGTATTGAAATCGACGTCCGAATAGGAGTTGCGCCCTGCATCCCAATAGCCGCGCAGATCGAGCGAGACATTGCTGGCGAGATGGAAGGTGGTCGTCGCGCTGGCAGCCTTGCGGGTATAACCGTTGTCCTGAGTGCCGCCGACGAGCGTCGGGATGCCATCGGTGGTGAAAGCCGAACCCGAGATGCGCCAATCGACCAGCGACGAGGTGCCACCGATACCGGCATGGGCATCGACCGTGCGGTGCGAGCCCGCCTCCACCGAAAAATCTTCCTCCAACGGCTTGGTCGGCGCCACGGTGGTGACGTTGACGATGCCGCCGATCGCATCCGAGCCCCACAGGATCGATTGCGGTCCGCGCAGGATCTCGACGCGGGCGATGTCATCGGCAAAGAGTTGCGCAAAATCGAAGCCGCCGGCGGGCGCGGTCGGGTCGGACACCCGCATGCCGTCGATCACCACCACAGTCTCATCCTTGTCCGCGCCGCGGATCGAAAGGCCGGTGGTTTCGCCGTAACCGCCGGCTCGGTTGACGGCGATGCCCGGCGTGCGCTCGAGTACATCGATCAGCGCCAGGGGTTGCGCCGCCTGAATAGCCTGCTGGTCGAGCACGGTAACGCTGGAGGAAACTTGCGTCTGCGGCACCGGCGTGCGCAGCGCGGTGACGACGATATCCTGCGGGGCGTTAGCATCGTCTGGGTTGGCAGCGTCGGACGCGGAAGCGGTCTCGGCGTGAAGCGTTGTGGGAAGCACGAGCAGCCCCAGCGGCAGGGCGAGAAGGTAAGCTTTCAAGGTCGGCATGGATCAAGTCCCTTCGGTCAACGGCTTTGTCCGCTGGCCCCAGGGATGCGAGGAATGCTGCCGCCATAGACGCGACACCACTGCTCGCAGGCCAGGGGCCGGCAAGACGATGGCTGTCGTTACGCGAGGGGTTGCCTCGTCCGCGCCGCACACCCTGTCGGCACGAAGAACGACGCGTCAGGCAGGTCTCCTGGCTCGCGGGTCAACGCCGGTTCGACCGCCTTCTCAGGACCGGGATGGTCCCAATGGCGTGTGGCCGATGGCTCGCCGCTCACAGTTGCAGGGGCAGCCGTAGTCTCAAACTACGTTCCCTTTGAATCCCCTTGCGGGGAACCTGTCGCTGCCGGGCCGTTAGATCGCAATGCAGCATGGTGCAAGAGGGATGCGCCATCTTCGCTCGCGTCAAGCATGGCAGTGGCATATTCGGCACAGGGCAATGGGTGCCGGTAAGGGCTTGCGCGTTACGCGGGACCAAAACCGGCTTCGGTCGGGTGGGGCCAATCTTATGCTATCCGGCGCTAAAAAAAATGGCCGGGTTTCCCCGGCCATTTCTCGACTGAAATTGTGTTTGGCGCTGGGCTCACTGTGATCCGAAGGCGTAGCGCAGTTCCAGACCGAACACGCGCGGTGTCGGCATGGTGATGTAAGTGTAATAGGAAGAATATTGCGAAGCAGGCGGCGGCGTGAAGGGCGAGCCTGGGGTATTGGCGTTGATATTGCCGCCATAGGTTGCCAGCCGGGTCTGGTTGTTGGTCAGGTTTTCGACGAAGACCTTGGCTTCCCAACCGGCATGCGGCGAACGCACCCCGACATAGAGATTGAGAATGCCATAGGCCGGCTGCTTGTCGTAAGGCAGCGACGGATCGAGCGGTGTGGCGCCGTGGAAGGCGAACTGGGTATGCACGAAGCCGGTGATCGAATCCGTGATCCGGTGGTTATAATCGGCGTGAACCGTGGCCTCGAACTTCGGCGAGAACGAGGTCGGCCCGCCCGCGCAGGTGCCCACCGGGTTTGCGGCGCTCAAGGTCGAGATCGGTTGCGAGCAGGGCACTCGCGCCCCGCCGGTGACGCGGCCATCGACATAGCTGAATGTCGAACCGATGCTGAACGCGCGCGAGTAAGCGTAGTTGAGGGTGCCTTCCACGCCGTCGACCTTGGCGGGGACGTTTTCCGTACCCAGCGAGATCAGCGGCACCGGCGAGCCCGCGGCATCGAGATATTCGACGTAACCGGCCGAGGTATATTGGAAGTTGTGGAAGTCCTGATGGAAGTAGTCGAGGTTGAACGTGAGCTTGCGATCCAGCAACTGCGACTTGAAGCCGATCTCGTAAGAGGTCGATTTTTCAGGCTGGATCTGGTAGAATTGGGACGGGCCGTTGTAGATGCTGCCGACCGAGAAGGGCGTAAACTCGAAGCCGAGATTGAGGCCGCCCGGACGATAGGCCGAACCGGCGTTGACATAGGCCATGAAGGCCGGGGTGAAGTGATAGGAGCCCGAAGCCGACCAGACCCACGCCGTGGTGCGGACAACAGTGGGTTTGCCAAGAGCGTCGGGGGCGCCGGGGTCTTTGTCGATCAAGTGGCGTGCGCCGCCTGAAAGTTCCAGCTTGTCGGTCGGGTGAGCGGTGATGTTGCCGAAATACGACCATTCATCATACGTGCTGGGGCCGATAAAATCGGCGGGAGTGTAAATGTTGGCGTATATGGTAGTAAGCGGTGCGATTTGCGGCGAGTAGCGATTGACGGTGTTGGCATAGACCATCATCCCACCGATCACATAATCGAAGATGCCGAGGATGCGATCTTCCGAAGCCAGGCGAATTTCGTGCGACTGGTTGTAGCCATCGGAGATCGAGAGCTTGTTATAGGGATTGGCCAGGCCATTGCTTGATCCGACCCCATAAGCGGGGGGGCTTGCTGGGTTGACACCGCTGGCGGCCACCGAGGGGGCGTTGTTGAAGAAGTCGGCGCCATCTTGAGGCTCGGCATCGCGCAGCAGCCCATGGGTATAGGCGCCGACATAGCTCAGCTTCTGGCCCAGCACATGCCAGTCGATCTTGCCGGTGAAGACGTCGGCCTCGATCGATGTCTCGCGCTGGCCGTTCACGGTTGAATCGCGGTCGCCCACGGCGACCAGCGGCCCCGGTCCGCAAGGCTGGCTCGGATCGATCAGGCAGGTCGATTCGGTCTGGAGATTGGCCTGGTTGTGATTGACCGTGCGCTGATACATCACGTTGAATTCAAGGCTGTCGATCGGTTGGAAGCGCGCACTGATGCGGTTGCTCCAGATCCGGTTGTAATTGCCTTGCGGATAGAGCGACGGCTGGCCCGGCACCGAGCTGATCGAGCGGATATTGTTGCCCTCATTGTCATCGACTTCGCCGGCCAGGCGGATTGCCAGAACGCCGGGGATCACCGGGGCGTTGAGCGCATAATCCTCGCGCAGGCCATGGACGTTGGTTTCGCCGGTGAACTGGGCATAGCCGCCCCATTTGTAGAGATCGGGCGCCTTGGTGGTGGCGGTGATCGAGCCCGAAGGCGACGAGCGACCGCGCAGCGTGCCTTGCGGACCCTTCAGTACTTCGATCTGGCCAAGGTCGTACATCGACTGGAAGAAGATATTGGGGATGACGTTAGCATCGTTCAGGTAAAGCTGGACGGTGGGCGCGGTCAGGCCGGTATCGACGTCGAAGTTGGTGCCGCGAATATTGATGTTCTCCACCTCGGCATTGCCCGAGTTGCGAATGTCGAGACCGGGCACGAGGCTGGAGACATCCTCGAACTTCTGGATGTTGTTCTGGCGCAGATCGGCGCTGGTTACGGCGTCTACCCCTTGGGGACGTCCTGCAGCCGTTCTTCGCGGCGGCGGGCCTCGACGACGATATCGGCGGGATTGGTAATCGAGGCGGTGTTCGCTGCATCGGGGCTGGGTGCCGACCCGGCATTCTGCGCCAGGGCAGGGCTTGAAAGCGCAACCAAACTCACACCAACAAACGCCAAATTACGCAAAGCCCGCATCCCATATCTCCCAAATGCATGGAATCGCATTTTGCGATTCTTGATTGGGCGAACGCTTAGGTAAGTGTGGCAAGATCGTCAACAGTCTACGGCTTGATCGCATGTTTGTCGATTAGGCTCGCCTGTTGTTACAAATGTAAATCCCGGAGCAACTACTTGCGATCCGATCGCGGCTCATTTGACAGGTGGGAAGAAAAAAGTTATGCGATCGCTTAATCAAATGAGGGGAGGGCTGTGCCGGGTTTGCGGCTGAGCCGACGGACTGGATGCCTAAAAATAGTGCCGATTGGGATTCGATAGAAACCCAAATGCGGGCTTCCTGACATTATCGCAGCGGCGTGACCGTTCAGTTTGTTCGAGAACAGATAATCATAGGGGTGAAGGATGTATAAGGTTGTTCATCTGGTAAAACGCCAGAGCCATCTGACGCATGAGCAATTTCGCGAGCATTTCGAGCGATCGCATGCTGCCATGGCCATGAAATTCTGTGGCCATCTGTTTCTGGAATATCGCCGCAATTACGTGAACAAGGTGCTGGGCGGCGGTGATCCGCGCGTGGCTGGCAGCGGTTTTGGCGAGATTGAGTGGGATTGGGATCTGCTGTCGGAATGGATCCTGCCGAATGAGGAGGCTTTCCTGGAGATCCAGCGCATGATGGAAGCGCCGGAACTCAAGCATTACTTCCAGGAAGACGAGGATCGCTTCATCGCGCGCCAGCATATCGTGATGATGCCTTGCACGGCGGTGTGCAGTACCGGCAACACCTTTGTGCAGAAGGACACGGTCTTCGACACGCCGACCGGCGAGCCATCCTGGGAAGGCTACCAAAACTGGCCGCAGTTGAAGCGCTGGTAAGCTATAACGCTACACGGCATAAAGAAGCAGAGCCTGAAGATATCGGGCCTGGAAATATCGGAGAGAGTGAACCCATGGCTACATCCACTCAACCGGCTCGCAAGCGCTATCGCGTCGTGCAATGGGCCACGGGCAATGTCGGCTCGCGCGCCTTGCGCCGGGCGATCGAGCATCCCGATCTGGATGTCGTCGGTGTTTGGGTTCATGGCGCGAACAAGGTTGGGCGCGATGCCGGGGAGCTGGCCGGGATTGCGCCGATCGGTGTGGCGGCAACCAATCGCCTCGATGATGTGCTGGCGCTGAGGCCGGATTGTGTCCTCTACATGCCGCATGTCTGCGATTTCGACGAGATCTGCCAGATCCTTGAATCGGGCAGCAATATCGTCACCACCCGGATGGAATTGCAGAACCCCGCCGCGTTCGATGCCGCCATTTGCGCCAGGGTGGAAGCGGCCTGCCAGCGCGGCGGCACCTCGATCCACGCGACCGGCGCCAGCCCCGGCTTTATCAGCGAGGCGCTGCCGATCGTACTCGCCTCGATCCAGCGCCGGCTCGATCACCTCGCCATCGATGAATTCGCCGATTGTTCTTCGCGCGATTCGCCCGAGATGCTGTTCGACATGATGGGCTTCGGCAAGGCGCCCGGCCCGATCAATGAAGGCCAGTTGCATCATGCGCAGCTATGCTTCGGGCCTTCGCTGCAACTGCTGGCCACCGCGCTGGGGCTGCCGTTCGACAGCATCGAGGTGGTCGGCGCGCAGGGTGTGACGCGCAATGACGTGCATATCGCTGCAGGCATCGTGCCCAAGGGCACCGTTGCTGCCACCAAGACGACCGTCTCGGGGATTCGTGGCGGCAAGGCGTTGATGAGCTTTACCACCACCTGGTTCGTGTCCACCGATGTCGAGACCAGCGATGGCGCGGAATGGGAGTTCCGCACACCGTCCGGGTGGCGCGTCCTGCTGCAGGGGGATTGTCCGCTGGATATCTCGATTTCCTATCCGGTGGCGCCCGAGGACTATGCCGATATGACCCCTGGCCTGACCGCGCATCGCCCGATCAACGCCGTGCCCTATGTCTGCGATGCGGCGCCGGGTATCCGCACGACCATCGATCTGCCACAGATCATTGCTCGGCTGGCCTGAAGAGAAACCTATGGATGAAGTCTTCGACTTTGTAATCGTCGGCAGCGGCGGTGGCTCGATGTGCGCCGCGCTGGTGGTGCGGGCGGCGGGGCTCTCCGCGCTGATCCTCGAAAAGACCGATTTGTTCGGCGGCACCACGGCGAAATCGGGCGGGGTCATGTGGATTCCCAACAGCAACTTCGCCGCCGGGGACGGTGTCGCTGACAGTGCCGAGCAAGCGATGCTCTATCTCGATACGCTGGTCGGCGATCACAACGACACGCCGGGCGCATCGCGCGCGCGGCGGCAGGCTTATGTCACCGAAGCGCCGCGCATGGCGGATTTCCTGGTCGATCAGGGCATCAAGCTGCGGCGGCATCAGGGGTGGCCGGATTATAACAGCGAACTGCCCGGCGCTGCCCAAAGTGGGCGCGCGATCTATGCCGAATTGTTCGATGCTTCGGTGCTGGGCGCCGAGCGTCACAATCTGCGCCCCAATTTCGTGCCCGTGCCGCTCAAGACCGACGAGATGTG
Source organism: Sphingomonas palustris (assembly GCA_026225215.1). GTDB lineage: Bacteria > Pseudomonadota > Alphaproteobacteria > Sphingomonadales > Sphingomonadaceae > Novosphingobium > Novosphingobium palustris. The sequence goes on from JAMFSI010000063.1 coordinate 16,935, forward strand.
GGATTTGGCGCTGCTCAAGACGACGTGGCGTGGCAAGCTGGCGATGGCCAAGGTCGCGCTGCGGATGATGACCGCCAAGCTGACCGGCAAGCATTGGGTCGGCAGCGGTGCGGCGCTGCAGGGGCGGATGTTTCATAAGGCCCTGCAGGAAGGCGTCGATATGCGCCGCAATGCCGGGGTCGAGCAATTGCTGGTGGGTGACGATGGTCGCGTGACTGGGGTGATGGCGCGGATCAATGGCACGCCGCGGCGGATCGGGGCGCGGCATGGCGTGCTGATCAATGCCGGCGGCTTTGCCCATAACCAGGCGATGCGCGATATCTACCAGCCGGGAACCTCGGCTGAGTGGACCGCGACTTGCCCCGGCGATACCGGTGAGATGATCCGCGAGATGATCCGCGTCGGCGCGGCTATCGCCCAGATGGACGAAATGGTCGGCAACCAGATAGCGCTGCCGCCGAACGCGCCGGACCGGCTGGCGATGGTGGTGTCCGAACTGACCAAACCGCATTCGATCGTCGTCGATCAGTCGGGCGAGCGCTACCTCAACGAAGCGCAATCCTATATGTCGTTCTGCCAGACGATGCTGGCGCGCAACCAGACGGTGCCTGCGGTGCCGAGCTGGCTGGTGTTCGATAGCCAGTACCTCGCCAAATACATGGTCGCCGGCACGCTGCCGGGTTCGAAAAAGCCGCCGGAATGGTTTACCAGCGGCTGGATGAAGCGCGCCGACACGGTAGCGGCGCTGGCGGAGCAATGCGGGATCGACCCGGCCCGGCTCGAAGCTTCGGTACAGCGCTTCAATGGTTTTGCCCGCAGCGGCGTCGATCAGGATTTCCGGCGCGGAGATCGCGCGTATGACCGTTTCCTCGGCGATCGCGCCCATGCGCCGTCAGCGTCGATGGGAGCGATCGAGCGTGGGCCGTTCTATGCCTATCAATTCTATCCCGGCGATGTCGGCACGTATGGCGGCGCGGTTACCGATATCCATGCCCGGGTGCTGCGCGAGGACGGCACGGTCATTCCGGGGCTTTATGCGACCGGGACATCGACCGCGAGCGTCATGGGTCGGGCTTACCCCGGTGCCGGATCGAGTGTTGGCCCCTCGTTCGTCTGGGGCTATGTCGCGGCTCAGCACGCCATGACCGCAGCGGGTGAGGGCAAGTAAGCCGCGTTCCCGTCCCCGGCGGCTCTTTGCCACTTCGTGAGAGGCATTTTGAATGAAGCCGGTTGATCGACGCGAGCAGGACAGGCTCAAGACCCGCACCGCCATCCTCGATGCCACCGAAGAGATCATGCGCAAGGAAGGCTATGCCGCCGTCACCTCACGCCGCGTGGCTGAGCGGGCCGGCTTGAAATCGCAGCTGGTGCATTATCATTTCGGCACCATGGATGAACTGTTTCAGGAGGCCTATCGGCGCAACGACAAGCGCTTTTTCGACAAATACGTCAAAGCCATCATCGCCAGGGAGCCGCTGCGCAAGATCTGGGAATTAAGCAGCTCGCACGAAGGCATGGATCTGGTCGCCGAATATCTCTCGGCGGCCAATCACCGCAAGATCCTGAGGGATGAAATCGTCCAGACCTGGTCGCGCTTCCGGGCGCTTTATATCAGTGGCATCGAGAAGCATTACGAGGACAACAATATCGACGCCGGCGACTTTACGCCCGGTGTCATGGCGTTTCTGATCATCGCCATCGGTGGCACATTGGCTAACGAGCGTGGCCTCGGATTTAGCGAGGGGCATGAGGAAATTATCGGCTTCATGGAAGCGCTGTTGAATAAGCCGCGCGGAAACGATCGAATAAATCGCCTATCCTGAAAACGGCGAATTCTTAGTGTCTGATCCGCATCCCGTTCCGCGAACGGATGCTGGGCATGGCCGCAGCACAGCCAGCCCCTTTCCCTCCCATCGCCGCACTATCGATAGCCAGGGCCGGTTCGAGACGAGCCTGGTGCCTGGCTGCATCGTCAACTGCATGTTCCGAGGGGATCGGATAGCCATTTGACACGAAGCGCAGGTTACACTAACTTCTTATTAGATAAATAATCTCGATATATCGAGATAAGGGAGAGTTCGAAGCTGAATCGGGCGAGGCCCAGCCGCGGCGCTGGGAGCTCCTCGAGAATCAATGATTCTGAATAAGCCAAAACACGATGAGGGGAGATAATCGATGCATGCATGTTATAAGTCGGCGATGGCTGGTGTGAGCCTGCTGGCGCTTTCCGTTCCGGTTCACGCGCAAAGCCAAAATCTCGCGCCATCTGCCCCAGCCGCTTCCTCCGCGACCGCATCCGATGATATCATCGTCACGGCTCGTCGGCGCGATGAGCGGCTCCAGGATGTGCCGCTGACGGTCAGCGCCGTCACCTCCGAAGCCTTGGACAGGCAGCAGATTCACGAGTTCGTGGATGTCGCGTCGCTGGTCCCGGGACTGACATTGACCCCCGCTCCGGACGGCGTCGCGCCCAAGGCGACTCTGCGCGGGGTCAATTATGACGTGAATTCGAGCGGCAGCAACGGCACCGTCGATTTCTATCTCAACGATGCGCCCATCTCCGCCGGCGTATTGTTCCAATCGATTTATGACGTCGCCCAGATCGAGGTTCTGCACGGCCCGCAGGGAACCCTGCGTGGGCTCGCTTCGCCGTCGGGATCGGTCACGGTTACGACGACGCGGCCCAACCTCTACGAGTTCGGTGGTTATGCCAATGGCACCGCGACCACCATCGGCGGGAACAACATCAATGGCGCAGTGAACTTGCCGATCATCAAGGGTATTCTGGCGGTGCGCCTGGCGGGTGTGTACGACGATACCGACGAAAATCGCGTTCACAGCATCAACGATCCCGGATTCCGGCCCTATGCCCGTACCCGGGGGTTTCGCGCGACGGTGCGCTTCGATCCCGTCGAGAATCTCGACATTCAGGGCAGCTATGAACATCTGATCGTCAATGACCGGCATTTCGATCAGGTCGAATCGGCCAACCTTGCGCTTGGCACACCAGCGGTCGGCTCTCGGATAACCGCGGGTCAACGACAGGCTGTGGAATATGTGCCGCGCGACATCCACCAGGGCTATGACACGTTCAGAATTGCGGCCGAATATAGATTTGCCGGGCAGAAACTCAATTATGTCGGCGGCTTCGAGCGTCAGGATATTATTTCGCAATATGTCGGCGATATCGGTGACGCCTTGGCCACGCCTGGCCAATATCCGGGCAGCCCGAGCGCCAACCCGCTCACGGCTCCCAATATCTACAATTTTGGGCAATATACCAATTCGGCAGCCCAGCAACAGTCGAACGAACTGCGGCTATCCTCGGATGAACGCATTCTGGGCATTTTCGATTATGTCTTGGGTGGATTGATCAACCGGCTGAATTCGCCGACCAATATAACCTCCGAAATTCCCATATTCGGCGGCACGGTGAGCCCTGCGGGCTTGGTGACAGTCTTTCAATCGCCCGATTTCGTGCGCAACCGCACGCTCGAGCGTTCGGTATTCGGGAATGTTACCGCGCATATCGGCTCCCAATTCGAGTTGTCCGGTGGCCTTCGCCATATCCACTTCAATAATCTCAGTAACCTGAGCCTCAGTCCGGGCGGTGTCGACGATTTCAAGGCGAATGTGTATTCGGCATCAGCCAAGTATAAGATCAACCAGGACATCATGGTGTATGCCAGCACCGGCAGTTCCTGGCGCCTCGGTTCGGGAACGACAGGCATCATTCTGAGCACGTCCGGTCAGACCGAGCCCACGGTAACCGATCCCAACCTGCTGGCGCTCTATGCGTTCAAGCCCGAAACCTCCAAGTCATACGAGATCGGTATCAAGGCCGAATTCTTCGATAAGAAAGTTCTCTTGAACCTGACCGGCTTCCACCAGGATTTCAAGAACTTCATCTATGCCAGCGCGCCGATCTACTTTAACGCCAACGTCGGCACCCTGGCCAATCCGGTGTATGCCCAGAGCCAGACCGGCTCTGGCCAGGCCGGTCTGGCTCTGGGCCTGCCGGTCCGGGTCAACGGTGTGGAAGGCGAAATCGGGTTTAGGCCGGGACCACATTTCAACATCGACGCGGTTGCCAGCTATACTGTTTCCAAGATCGAGAATGGCTTGGTTCCTTGCAACATCGTCAATCCGCAAACCGGCGCCATTGTGCTTCCGGCTGCTCCGGCGCAGATCAATTTCTGCAACGCCAATTATTCCGCCAGTCTGACGCCGCCGTTTTCCGCAACGGTGCAATCCGAATATAATCAGGAAATCTACGGGAAATATGTCGGATTCGTTCGAGGTCAGCTGACGTTTAACGGATATTCGAAGAACGATCCTACCAACCCCTACGACGATGTTCCGGCCTATGGCTTGCTCAATGCCTATTTGGGCGTGCGCGATCCGCACGGCGCCTGGGATTTCACCCTATATGGCAAGAACTTGTTCAACACATTGCGGACGCTGACCACCGGTTCGACGCCGATCCAACCTTTCATCATCGGCGCTTCGGCAACCTCGAACTATCGATTGATCACTACGACCTCACCGCGCGAATTCGGCATAAACCTGCGCGTCGCCTTTGGTTCGCACTAACCGGAGCGAGGATGACGATGGCCGGTCGACCCGGAAGGGTGACCGGCCATTGCTTTCCGAGTGATCAGATGTGCTGCGTACCGAGCAATCGGCAACGGGCACAAAACCATCGGCTAGGAGATCGCCTGTGGACATCCTTAAAGGCATCAAGATCATCGATGTCACGGCCTACGCCTTCGTGCCGGCGGCGGGCGGGGTGCTGGCGCATTGGGGCGCGGACGTCATCAAGGTGGAGAGCCCCAAGGGGCCCGATCCGATGCGGTTGATCGGCGGCAGTCTGGAGCCGGGGAAATCCAGCCCGACCTTCAAGCATTACAGCCGGGGCAAACGCTCGATCGCCATCGACCTTGCCACACCCGAAGGCCAGGATCTGCTTTACCGGTTGGTCGAGGATGCCGACGTTTTCCTGACCTCCTATCTCACGCCCACCCGCCGCAAACTCAAGATCGATGTGGCGGACATCCGCAAGATCAATCCCAACATCATCTACGCGCGCGGCAGCGGCTATGGCCCCAAGGGGCCCGAGGCCGATCGCCCCGGCTTCGATTCGATTGCCTGGTGGTTTCGCAGTTCGCTGGGCGAGACGGCGATGAAGGCGGCGGACGCCGATTGGCCGGTGCCGATGACCGGTCATGGCGACGGCATGTCGGGGCTGGTGCTGGCGGGTGGTATTGCCACCGCCCTGCTTCATCGCGAACGCACGGGGATAGCCACCACGGTCGACGGCTCGCTGATGGGCAGCGCGCTGTGGTTCAACGGGTTGGAAATGATCGCGGCGCAAGGCGTGCCCACCACCGGCGTCATTCCCGGCAACGTCCGCGTGGGTGCGGCGACGCGGAAGCTGCCGGGCGCCGGCAGCGGCACGCCGGTGACGAGCCCAGCCACCATGCAAATCTATCAGACCGCCGACTTCCGCTTCGTCAATCTGCTGTTCTTGGGCGATGACGACCGCGACTTCATAGATTTGTGCCACCGCATCGGTTGGCCCGAATGGGTGACCGATCCCAAATATGCGGATCGCCAGAAGCGCTTTGCCCATGCCGGTGAACTGTGCGACCTGCTCGATGCCGAATTCGCCAGCCGGACGCTCGCCGAGTGGCGCGAAGTGCTGGCCAGCGCGCGCGGCGCCTGGGCGGCCGTGCAATCGCGCGAAGAAGCCTTGGTCGATCCGCAGACGGTCGCGAACGGCTATTTGCGCCACGTCGATTATCCGGATGGCGGCTTCAAACTACCGATCCCGGCGATCCTGTTCGACGAGGATGGCGGCGAACCGCCGCGAGCCCCCGATTTTGCCGAGCATACCGATGCGATCCTGCGGGAATTGGGCTTGGGCGGGGATGAGATCGCGGCGCTGAAAGCCAAAGGCGCGGTGGTTTAGAAAATTAATCTCCGCCCTGCGCCTCCTGGCCTCGTTCGAACACCGGCAGGCGAAACGGCCCGGCGCTGTCCTCGCAATCCACGAAGGCCACCTGGACCGGCATGCCGATGGTGATGTCCGGCCAACTGAACCCTTTCGGATTACTCAGGAACAGCGGACCTTCCGCCAGTTCGACCAGGATCGTATCCCAGGGTATCGGCAGCGTCCCCGCGTAATAATCGCGCTCGAATGTCGTCCAGGCAATGACCCGACCTCGCCCGGACATGTGCTCCCAAGCCAGATCAGTGCTGCCGCAGAACTCGCAAGTGGCGACCACCGGCCAGGACAGTTCGCCGCAAGTCGCGCAGCGCTGCAGGCGCAGTTCGGAGGCGGCGCACCACTGCCAGAAATCGTTGTGACCGGGGCCCAGCGCGCGATCGGGTCTGCGTTCGGGCATCAGTTTTCTCCCCGCGCAAAGATCAGCGGATGCGCCTGGTCGGTCTGCACCAGCGAGGTCATCGCCAGCCGCGCATCCGCGACCTGCTGAGCGCCCGCCTCGTGGCGCAATTGCCGCACGACATTGGCCACCTGGCTCCAGCCTTGCATATACGAACCGGACAAATTGCCGCCGCCGGTATTGGTCGGCAGCCGTCCATCGACGGCCATGCCACCGTCTTTGCAGAAATCGATGCCCGCGCCCGGCTCGACGAAACCAAAGCCTTCGATCTGGTTGATCAAGTGGATCGTGGAGGCGTCGTAGCCTTCGAACAATTGAATATCCGCCAGCGCGACCCCGGCCATGTCCAGCGCCTGCCCGCCGGCTTCCTGCATTTGCGGGCGCAGTCGCTGGCGCACCATGGTGTCGAGCTTGCGATTGCGGATTTTCGCCTCGCCCCAACCGGCGACCTCCACCGGCGCATGGGGCAAGTCGCGGGCGCGTTCCGGAGTGGTGACGATCAGGCAGACCGCGCCGTCATTCACCAGGCAGATGTCGAAGAGATGTAGCGGGCGGACGATATAGCGCGAGGCCATGTAATCCGTGGAGGTCATCGGCGTCTGCATGACCGCTTGGGGCGTGGCCGAGGCATGGCGCCGAACCTGCATCGCCACCGCGGCCAGATCTTCTTCGCGGACATTGTACGTCGCCTGGTAATGGCTGAACATCAGCGCCCAATGCGCCGCCTGCGAACTCCAGCCCCAGGGGTGAAAATAATAATAGGATGCCGGCATGCCCTCGGCCATGGCGTCGCTGGCGCCCCCGAATTGCTTCCCGATCGAGCGAGAGGCGACCGCAAAGATCATCGCCACCGTCCTGGCCTTGCCCTCGGCGATGGCGGCGCAGACCACCGGGAGCGGTCCGGCCATGATATTGCCGTTGGCAATGGCAAAGCCCGGTTCGATCTCGAGCAATGCCGCCATTTCCATCGGCGGTGGCCCGCCAAAGGTGAAGGAAACCGACAGGCCGTCGATATCGGCCCGGCTCAGCCCGCTATCGGCGAGCGCGCGCTCGAAGGCGGCGAGCGACAGGCTTTCCACGCTGGGCGCCTCATACCCCGGCGCGCGGCTGCGAGCCGCTTGATAATCGGTGTGATAATCGGTCTCGCCGATGCCGACGATGGCAGCCTTGCGGCTCAAGCCAGGCGAGGGTGGCGGCATGATGGCCTGTGGCATTGTCTCTCCCAACCAACGGTCACGCCGCTGGCAATCTGTCGTCCACTCGCTCTCGGTGACTCGCTTCAGCCAGCTTAGCTATTTGACAGGTGCCCTATTGTCCATTAACTTTCTATTACAGAAAAATTATCGATATATCGATAAACTAGAGTGGCGAGGAGCAGCCGATGCGGGACGAGCAGTCGCCCGATGCCATATCCGGCGAGCCGCTGGATTTCGCGACCAAGGCGGTCATCCTGCTCGGCGGCATCATTGCCGCACTGGCCTTGACCGCGATCAGTTCGGTCCTGCCGAAAATCGAGAGCGCGCTGGCGCATGGCGCTACCGACAAGATGCTGGTCAAGCAGCTGATCGGCGGTGTCGGGCTGGCGATGGTCGCCGGTGCCGCCGTCGCGGGTCTGGCGGTCAGTCGACTGGGGCTGGGGCGAATGCTGATGGTGGCCAGCGGCGTCTATGTGATCGCGGGTACTGCAGGGCTTTACCTCAGTGATTTACGCTTGTTGGTCGCCTCCCGGTTGATCCTGGGATTGGCGGCTGCCGCGATCCAGATCACCAGCCTCACCTTGATCAATACCCGGCTACAGGGTCGGGCGCGGGCGCAATGGTTGGGTATCAATATCTCGGTCGCCAGTATTTCGACGATCATCGTGCATCCCATCGCCGGCGCGCTGGGCGAATGGAGCTGGCGCCTGCCTTTCGTGCTGTATCTGGCCGGTCTCGTGCTGGTGCCGGCGGCCTTGTGCATCAAGGATCCCGTGGCGCAGCGGGAAGCCGGCGGCACACAGTCGGCGGCGCCTGGGGGTGGCATCCTTTCGTGGTTCCCGCTGCATTACCTGCTGCTGGCTTTCTGCATTGGCACGTTGAGCTTCCTCCCGACCATCTATACGCCGTTCCTGTTGCGTCAGGCCGGCGTGATCAGCCCGTTGCTCATTGGCACGATCCTCACCGCCGATGCCATCGCCAGCGCCAGCACCGCGCTGCTCTACGGGCAGTTTCGCAAACGCGGCACTGCGCAAGCTGCCTATGCCTTCAGCTTTGCCATGGCCACCGCCGGCGCGCTGGTGATTATCCTGACTGGCAACTTTACGGGCATCTTCGCCGGGCTGCTGGTCTATGGGCTGGGCGTTGGCTGGCTGGTTCCCAATATGCTGAATTCGCTGGCCGAACGGCTGCGGCCCGAGCAGCAGGGACGGGCCGTGGGGCTGGTCAAGGCGGCCCATTTTTCCGCCGCACCGCTGAGCGTGTTGTTCGTCGCGCCGATCGACAAAACCTATGGACCGATCGGCGCGATGGCCGCAGTCGCCGCCATGGCAGCGATCCTGTTTGCAGCGGTGGCTATCCGCGCGGCATGGCGTCGTTCGTTGCCGAGCGAGAGCAATCTTCCGGGCGGCGCGATGGGCGAAGCTGGCCGGCCCGGTTGATGTGTGGGGCAGGGCACGGCACGGAAAGGCCATTCATGAGCGATGGATAGCAAGCCGGGCAGCGCTACCGTGTCGCACAATGGGCTACCGGTTGCCGGATGGGAGCCCTGGGATTTTCGCCCCCAGGCTGGCGTTTCCTGGTGGCGGGCGACGCGCCGCTGGACGTGACGATCGGCTTTTGGGTGGAGGCTGCGGATTACGCGGAAATAACGCCGGGCCTGATCGCCAATTGACCGGTCAATCTGGTGCCAGTGCCGTGCGCAGCGCCTCCGGGGATATGGACCACCGCCGATCTGCCGCAGGTGGTCGCCCGGTACCGACTATCCGAAACGAAGTTTCGGGTCAGACACTCAGACAAGCGCCAGCCCTTGCGCGGCCAGGCCCAGTTCCAGCTCATCGCGCAAGCGGCGGCGCAGGTCGCGGATCAGCAGCATCTTGGTCGGCCGCAATACGCGCATCGGTCGGCTGGCCAGCTGGGCGGCGATCTCATGCGCGCGCGCGAGCAACTGGTCGGCAGGGAGAACTTCGGCGACCACACCCAGCCGCAAGGCTTCCCGAGCGCTCAGCCGGGCGCCGGTCAGCAGGAAATGGCGGCCCCGGTTCGGCCCCAGCAAACTTGGCCAGATCAGCTGCGTGCCGTCGCCGGGCACATTATTGGCGCCGGCAATATGAGTGGTGTCGGCAAATTCGGTGTGTTCCGCTGCCAGGACGATGTCCGCCAGCACCGGGATTTCCGAATGGATCAGCACCGGGCCATTGACCGCGCTGATCACCGGCACCGGGATCGCCAGGAAATTTTCGAGCATGGCATAGCCTTCGCGCGCCATCCGGTCCCACATGTCGTGCAGCGAGGGATCGGGCATTGGCTCGCCCATGGCGCGTTCGGCGATAAAATTGTCGCCGGTGCCGGTCAGCACGACGACCTTGTTCTCGATGTCGCGCGCAATGTCGGCAAAGGCCAGCCCCAGCTCATTGTGGTGGCCCTGCTCGGTCACGCTCCATTTCACTTCGCCGCCCTGGCTGTGGATCGTCATTTGCAAGACGCCGTCGCTGCGTTCGAAGCGGACGGTTTCGTAGCGATCGGCATAATCGGAAAGTTGCATGAGTAGTCCTCTGATCTCGGGAAATCGGGAAGGGGGTTCAGCCGGAAAATGCGGTGGCGCGCGCAGGGGATGGCGGCAGGGCGACCGCACCGCCCGAGGCCGTGGCGCCGAGCCATCTGCTCTGCCTGGGCTTCCTCGGCATGCCTTCTCTCCTGGATATCCGGCCCAACACCCGTGCGGCACGTCGGACATATTGTCGATATTTCGTCAAATTTATCGTAATAAAAACATACCGTCTGCATCGGCCCACTGTCAAGGCGATCTCATCTGCGTTTCCGTAAGGGATGCTGGTCAAACTGCGGAGCAATCGCCTGGGCATTACCCTGCCTAACGGTCGCCGCGCCTCGCGCCCCCGCGTCTGCGCGTTTTACAGCTTGCGCGATTCCGCATGGCTCAAACCCGAAACGGTCTCCATCCGTGACGATCTCTCCGGCGATCCTTGCCGGGGAAGATCCTGACGTCTGGGGCATTAGCGATTGGGAGGCGATTGCAGAGCCGCTGATGCGTGGAGAGCTGCCGCGCAAGGCGGCCGACGGCAATCGCCAACGCATCGTTCAGTCTTCCTGCTCCGCCCAAGCCACCCGCCGCCACGGCCCGCCATATTCGGTCCCGCCGAAAGGATAGCAGGTGGTGAGCGCCAGCAGCGGATGGGCGGGGTCGAGCGGATAAGCAAACTTGTCCCAACGGACCGTTTCGAACCGCGTGACGCGATAGCGTTGCAGTTCGCCGGTCACGAGTTGCAGCGTCACTTCGTCGCCGGCGCGCAGATCGCGGATGAACAGGAAATGGGTGTCGCGATGGGCGGCCAGCACCGTCACCGGATTGGCTTCATCACCGCGCTTGACCATCGTCGGGCCGAGCGCAAGTTGCTCATGCGTGCCGTTGCCGGCCAGCACGATATCGCTGATCCCCAGGCGTGCGACCGCTAGTCGTGCGATCGGGCCGTTGGTGGGTAATGCCGCGAGCCTGGTCGCTTTGGCGCGGGGCGAGTGTGCCCGGCGTGCGTGACGGGCATGACCGCTTGCTACTTCGGGCGCCGCGCTTTGGTTCTGCAACCTCTGTGCAAACACCGTGGCGAGACGATGCTGAGCAAGCCGGGCTTGGACCGGAACCGCGACGCCTTGTGTCAGCGTGCCGATGCCGGCGGCGCACAGCGCCAGCGAGGCGGCGGCGGCGAGGCCGCGCATGGTGGCGCGGCCTCCCTTCACCGAACTCACGCCCGGCCTCCTGCACGACGGCGCCGCGTGGCACCGAGGCCGAGCAGGCCGGCGGCCAGCATGGCCAGGCCGAGCTGGATTTTGCCGAGAAAGCCGGTCGCGGTCTGGGGCAAATCCATCTCTTGATCCTGTTCGGGCGGCGGCGCGCTTGGCTCGGCCGCCGGGGCATCCTGGCCGAGCAGCTTGTCGAAATCCCAGCCTTTAGGCAGCAGCAGCGGCAATTCCTCGCTGGTCAGCCTGGTGTTCGCGGCGCGCGCCGGGGTTTCATCGACGGCGACGAGGCTGGTCTGTGTCGTTACCAGATCATAGTCGAGGCCGAGCTTGGCGATGGCCTCGTCCGCGGCGCTGCCATCGATCTGCTGCGACGAGCGTTGCGCCTCGACATCGGCGATCCGGCGGTTAGCCCAGAGCCGCGCCACCACCGGGCTCTCGCTCGCCTTGGCGAGATCGACGGTTTCGCTCCACGGCTTATCGCCGATCATGCCGCTGACGGTGAGCTTGCCCCCGATCCGGTCGCCTTTGCCGAGCAGCACCAGCGGCTCGCCAGCGTAGAGATCGGGCAGGCGCTGCGGGGTGAGATCGAACGAGCCACCCTCAATCCGCGCGGTCAGTTCGCGCATTGCCGGGGCCTTCAGTCGATCGATCAGTGCGGTCATCTTGGTCGTCACCTCGGCGCGGTCGCCGATGTTGGTATAGGTGCCGCGGCCCGCCTCGGACATTCGGTGCATTAGAAAATTGTTCGGGGCCGAACCGATGCCGACCATGAACACCCGGCTGCGCCCGCCATGCACGGCGATCTCGGCCATCATCTCCTTCTCGTCGTCGAGATCACCGTCGGTAAGGAACAACACCTGGCGCACGCCCTTCGCCTCGGGATGCTCGTCGGCCAGCGCCGCCTTGAGCGCGGGCAGCATTTCGGTGCCGCCGCCGGCGTCGAGCCCCTCGATGAATTTGCGGGCCAGCGCGAGTTGCTCGGTGCTTGCCAGGGTAGAGTGATCGAACAATTGGGTCATCGTGTCATCGAAGCGGATGACGTTGAAGCTATCCTCGGGCCGCAGCGTATCGAGCGCATGCAGCAGGCTCTGCTTGGCGGTCGCGATCGATTCGCCGGCCATCGAGCCGCTGTTGTCGATCACGAAGACCATCTCGCGCGGGCCGATCTTATCCGGCTCGACGGCAACCTGTGGGGTGATCGTCGCCATCACATAGTGCTGGCCGTTCAGCGTCTGGTGAAACAGGCCGATGGTCGGATCGGCGCTCGCCGAACGCCAGCGCAGCTCGAAATCGCGGTCGGCGGGTTCCTCGCCCGCCGCCAGGGTGATCGTGCGTGCGGCGGGCCCGGCATCGGCGACGTTGATCTTGTGATAGGCGCTGATGATATTCGCCGGCACGAAGCCGGGCGCCAGATGGACGGTGATCGATACCGGGTTAAGCGAGTTGCCGAGCCTGGGATCGGCGAGCGGCGCGATCACGCTGGCCGCATCGGCCATGGCGGCGCCGCTGGTCAGCGTATGCGGCGGCACATAGCGCGGGCCGACGACCAGCGGCAGCCGCATCGCGAACTCGCCGCCGAGCTGGCGGACCGGGGCCTGATATTCGATCGAGACCAGCACCGTTTCGCCGGGCGCGATATTGGCGACGCTGTTGCGGAACAGATTGGGCCGGTCGGATTCGACCAAGGCCGCTTTCTGACCCTGTGCCTTGGCGGCGTCGTAGATCTGGCGCGCTTCCTCGTGCCGCTTGATATGGCCGATGATCACCCGCTGGCCGACAACCATTTTCAGCGTATCGACCGCGCCATCGTCGGGCAGCGGATAGAGATACGTCGCTTCCATCCATTGATTGCTGGTGTTGCGAAATGCCTGGGTGACGCGGACGCGCATGGTCTGCCCGCTGACCGTCGCGTCCATGTCGGTGCCGAGCCGGACGGCGGGCATTGAAGTCGCGACGCCTTTGCCAGCGAGCATCAGCGCGCCGCCAGCAGCGGGATCGGGAGTGTCGTCAGCGCGGGCGGTGGTGACGATGAGGCAAGTCACGGCGACGGTGACGAGCGTGATCGTGCCGCTGCTGAGGCGGCGGCGGAGGGTTTTGGAAAGGGGAGAGAGTGTGGGCATGGTGAAAGCTCCGTTTGGCGTGGAGCCTTCCCACTAGAGAGCGGCGATGCCGGACAGCCACGCGAAATCTTCGCCAGTTTTGCCGCACACCCGGCGTATTGCGGCGGTTCGGGGATAAAGACCTTGACGCCATGTGTGGATTTGTGCGGAATTGTCCGGGGGTAAACCGCGATGGATCACACCGAGCTACATAGTGCCGAGAACGAGGCGATTGGCATGCGCTTGCGCGAGGAACTGGCGCGCCGCCGGGTCTCGCGCCAGGGGCTCGCCGATCTGGCCAGGATCAGCCTGTCCACGTTGGAAAAGGCGCTGTCCGGCAGCCGACCGTTCACTTTGGCGACAGTGGTGCGGATCGAGGATGTGCTTGGTACCTCGCTGCGCCCGCAGGTCGTTCCAGCACCCTCACGCGACGGGCTGCTCGCGCCCGCGAGCATGGGCTCCTACAGCCGGCCGGCAGTGCGCTGGATCGAGGGCGGCTATCTGACCTTGCGGCCGGCGTTCAGCCAGCCCGAGGCGATCTACGCTTATCGCACCGAGATTTTCTGGGACGAGGGGGCTGGCCATCTGCGCTTCACCGAGAGCGAACGCGCCGATAGCAGCTTCACCCAGGCCGGCTTCGTGTCGATGCCCAATCTGTCGGGCCATACTTATCTGGTGACGAGCGAAGAGGGCCAATACCGCCTGATCATGTTGGGCCGCAGCACCCGCGAGCGGCAGATGTTCGGATTGCTGTCGACGCTGCAGGCTGGTTCTGGATCGCAGCTGATGCCGGTTGCCTGCCCGATTGCCCTGGCGCCGCTCGACCAGATCGACGATCTGCAATTCGGATTGCTGGCGCCCGGTGGGAACGTTCACGATGCCTATCGCAAAGTCTTACGGCGCGCGGTTACCAGCGATTTTTGCCGGTGGTATGGATCGTGACCTGCGCCTGACTTTACGCCGCTCGCTTACGCGGGAGTAAGTGCGGGTGGCTTCTCGCGAGGCATGGGTATCGTATTCGCCAGCGATCCGTTCTGAAACACGATCAATACGAAGCAGCCGTCTGGCCCCACCTTGATCGGGCCATAGCCTGTTCCGCCTTTGACAAGCCGCACATCACCGGCTTGAAAGATCTGCTTGCCCACGGTTTGCGAGCCTTCGATGATATATTCGAAGTAATTGGAGTCATGGGTATGCGCGGGAACCTCGGCGCCCGGACCGAAACGCGACATGATGATCGATGGCGAGGTCGGTTCCTCGGCATCCATGTTGAAGCGGGTATATTGGATACCCGGTTCGCTGCCATTCTTCCATATGATTTCAGACGCTGGAAAATCCTGGTGGCCTCTGCCTGACATCTGCCATCTCCTTTACTGATCCACCGCTGGAACTTTTGTTGCCGACATTCGAGCATTGCGCGCGCAATTGTCCTGGCCAGAATGATCAGGCAAGCGAGCCCGCTCCCGCGACTCTTCTCCTGGCCAAGCCACCCGCAGAGTACCACAAGTTGGCGACCGGGCCGAGGGATCGGGCCGGCGCCGGGCTCGCAATTTCGATAACCGAAACCACGGGCCGGCGCAGCCAATTTCGAACCGGGCATTTTTAGGGTCTGTGGGATGATCTGAATCAACCGATTCGGCCATGCCTCAGGCGTAGAGTGGTGACACTTCACGTCGGGAGAGCTGCGATGCCAGGCCGAGCCGCAGCCTTTCCATTTCCAGCCAGTCGCGCGGGTCTTGCAGCGGCGGAATGGTCACCTTTTCGCCCCGGTCGAAACCGACCAGAGCGGCATCGACGAGATCGTCCACCTCCATGATCATTTCTGGCGGGAAAGCGTTCACATCCTTGCCCGAGCGTTCCCAGATTTCGGTGCGCGTGGCGCCTGGCGGCACCGCCTGCACATGCACGCCCTTGTCGGCCAGTTCGTGCGACAGGCCGTGGCTGAGGTTGAGGATGAAGGCCTTGGTGGCGCTGTAAGTGCCGTCGATCAGCTCCGGGGCGAGCGCGAGCACCGAGGCAATGTTGATGATCGCCCCGCCACCGCGCCGCGACAATGCCAATCCCGCCGCGCGGGCGAGGAGCGTCGGCGCGGTGACATTGAGGGCGATCAGTCGGGCGACATCCGCCAGCGGGGAGGTCGTCAGCGTGCCGCTCAGCGACATGCCGGCGTTATTGACCAGCAGGGTGAGATCGCGCTCGGCTTCGATCTTCGCGGTGACGGTGGCGAGCTGCGCCGGATCGGTAAGATCTGCCGGCAGCACGGTCACCGTGCGACCATATTCGCGCCGCAGCCGGTGCGCGAGCGCCTCGAGCCGGGCGACATCACGGGCAACCAGGATCAGATCATAGCCGCGCCTGGCCAGGCGATCGGCGTAAACCGCGCCGATTCCGGTGGAAGCGCCGGTGATGAGCGCGGTGCCTTTGGGGGAGTGCTCGTCGAGCACATGCTGGTCCAGTTGGGTCATTTTGCGAACTCCTTTGCTGTGAATTAGTGGGATAGTTGGACTTTGGCGCTGACCGAAAGCCCCGGGCGCAGCGCTGCGGGCAGGGTCTGTCCGGCATCGAAGCGGATGCGCACCGGCACCCGCTGGACGATCTTGGTGAAATTGCCGGTGCCCGGCTCGAACGGCAGCATGGCGAAGCTCGAGCCGGAGCCGGGCGCGAGGCTATCGACGGTGCCGCGCAGGCTCTTGCTGCCCGTGGCATCGACGGTGATCGCCACTGCTTCGCCGGGGTGCATGTCGCGGGTCTGGGTTTCCTTGAAATTGGCAGTGACGTAGATCGCCGCGATCGGCACTACCGTCAGCAGGCGCGAGCCCGGCTGGACATAATCGCCGACGCGCACTTGCCGATTGCCGATCACGCCATCAACAGGCGCGCGGATCAGCGTGTGGCGCTGGTCCTGCAGCGCCAGATCGAGCGCGGCCTGCGCGCGTTGCCGCGCCGCGTCGGCCTTATCGATCGCCGCTTCCAGCGTTGGCCGGCGCGCCGTGGTCACATCGGTCTCGCGTTCGGAAACGACGAGCTGCGCCTGGGCCCGGGCCGAGGATTGCTCAGCGCCGATCGCGGTGGTGCGATAAGTTTCGGCATCGCGGCGCGCGACGGCGCCGGCAGTGACCAGGGCATCATAGCGCTGGCGATCGGCTTCGGCACGACCGGCCTCGGCGGCGGCGGAGCGGATCGTGGTCCGCGTGGCCGCGACATTCGCCGTCGCCAGCCGCTCTTCGGCGCCCAGGCTGACCAGCGCGGCGCGGGCCGAGGCGAGATCGGCTTCGGCATCGGCGAGATCGGCCCGCGCGGCGGCAACCCTGGCGTCGAATTCCTCGGGATCGATACGCACCAGCGGATCGCCGGCCCAGACCGGCTGGTTGTCGCGCACGAAGACCTCGGCGACGAAGCCGCGAATACGTGGGGCGACGCTGGTGGTGTCGGCGGCAATATAAGCATCGTCGGTCGACTCGCTGGAAGGGGATGCCAAAATCCAGGCGATTCCGCCGAGCGCCGCCGCGATCGCCAGCCCAGAAACGACCAGCACGCGCGGCACCTTCCGCTTGGCCGGTGCCGCTTCCGCCGCGGTTTCGCTGGGCGCGTCAGCGGCTTCCGCCTGCCGCAATTCGACAACGAGCGCATCCGGATGAGCTTCTGTGTTTTGCCCCCCCGTGTTTTGTATCGCCACCGCCATGATCGAACCCTCTTGCGAAAATGATGATTGTCATATATATGATGATTATCATTTTCGCAAGAGGGGTTTCCAATGGCCGCACACACCATGAAAGACCGCTTCGCCGCCGTGGCCCAGGACTGGTCCACCAATCCCGCCGCGATGCCCGACTGGCGCAAGTTTCTGATCTTTGGGGTGATGGCATTCGGCCAGTTCATGGCGCTGTTCGACATCCAGATCGTCTCCGCCTCGCTCAAGGATGTGCAAGCTGGGCTGGCGGCGGGGCCGGAGGAGGTCAGCTGGGTCCAGACCGCTTATCTGATGGCGGAACTGGTGATGATTCCGCTCTCCGGCTATCTTGCCAATGCGATGTCGACCCGCTGGCTGTTCGTGTTTTCAGCGGCGATGTTCACCGTGTCGAGCCTGATGTGCGGCTTGTCGTGGAGCATCGGCTCGATGATCGCGTTTCGCGCCTTGCAGGGCTTTACCGGCGGGGCAATGGTGCCGATGGTCTTCGCCACCGGTTTTTCGATCTTCAACGGCAAGCAGCGCGCGCTGATCCCGGCGATCCTGGGCGCGGTCAGCGTGCTGGCGCCGACCTTCGGGCCGAGTGCCGGTGGCCTCATCACCGACATCTTCAACTGGCGCTGGCTGTTCTTCATCAACATTCTGCCCGGCACGCTGGTCACCCTGCTGTCGATCCCGCTGCTGAAGGTCGATCGCGCCGATCCGGCGATGTTCGCGCGGATCGATTGGGCGCACCTCGCCGCGACGGTCGCCTTTCTAGCCGGGCTCGAATATGTGCTGGAGGAAGGGCCGCGTTACGACTGGTTCGGCGATCCGACGATCGCCATTGCCGGCTGGTGTTCGCTGATCGGCTTCCTGCTGTTTCTCGAGCGCTCGTTCTTTTCGGCCAACCCGCTGGTGCGGCTCTCGGCTTTTCGCTCGCCGACCTTCACCTTCGCCTGCATTTTCAACCTCGTGCTGGGCGGCGGCATGTATTCGGCGATTTACCTGGTGCCGGTCTATCTGGCGCAGGTGCGCGGCTATGATTCGCTGCAGATCGGCACCACGGTGATCGTCGTCGGCCTCGCCCAGATGCTCAGCGTGGCCATCGCCTCATGGTTGAGCCAGCGCGCCGATATGCGCTATATGATCACCATCGGGCTTTCGACCTTTGCGCTTAGCTTGTGGCTGTCCTCGGTCATGACCAGCAGCTGGGGTTTCTGGGAGTTCCTGCCTTCGCAGGCGCTGCGCGGCTTCGCCATGATGCTGTGCATCGTGCCCAGCGTGAACATGGCATTGTCGGGTTTCAAGCCGGCGGAACTCAAATACGCCGCCGGCCTGTTCAACCTGATGCGCA
>JAMFSI010000064.1 GCA_026225215.1 Sphingomonas palustris
GCCTGGGCCTGGGCGTGGGCGAGGGTCTGGTCGAAGCGATGCAGGCCGCCATCGCGGAAAAGCGCCCCTTCATCTTGTACGTCTCGTCCGGCGGCGCGCGCATGCAGGAAGGCATTTTGTCTTTGATGCAGATGCCGCGCGCCACCATCCTGGTCGACATGCTGCGCGAAGCGGGCTTGCCCTATATCGTCGTGCTGACCGATCCGACCACCGGCGGAGTCACCGCCAGCTACGCGATGCTGGGCGACGTCCATATCGCCGAGCCGGGCGCGCTGATCGGCTTTGCCGGGCAGCGGGTGATCCAGGACACCATCCGCGAAAAACTGCCGACCGGTTTCCAGCGGGCCGAATATCTTCACGCCCACGGCATGGTCGACATGGTCGTGCCCCGCGCCGAGTTGCGCGCTACGCTGGCGCAATTGCTGGGCTATCTCGCGCCAGCCCAAGCTCCTTAATCCGCGCCCGGTGAAAGACTTCGCCATCTCCGAAAATCCGGCGGTGCAGGCCCAACTCGACCGCCTCGGCGCCTTGAACCTGCCGCAAGGCCGCTTCGGGCTTGAAACCATCCAGGCGATGCTGGCGCGGCTGGGCGATCCGCAGCATCATTTGCCCCCGGTGTTCCACGTTGCCGGCACGAATGGCAAGGGCTCGACCTGCGCCTTTCTGCGCGCGATGATGGAAGCCCAGGGGCTGACCGTCCATGCCGCCACCAAGCCGCATCTGGTCCGCTATAACGAGCGCATCCGGGTCGCCGGGGGTTTGATCCAGGACGATTGGCTTGCCGCGCTCCTGAAAGAGGTGCTCGACGCCGCAGACGATCTTGAACCTAGCTTCTTCGAAGTCACCGCCGCTGCGACCTTCCTGGCGTTCGCGCGAGTGCCGGCAGACGCTTGTGTGATCGAGGTCGGACTCGGTGGTCGCCTCGACGCCACCAACGTCTTTACTACGCCCGCCGTTTGCGGGATTACCGCGCTCGGCATCGATCACGAGAGCTTTCTGCTACGTCCTGAAGCGGGCACGCCTGGCGAACCGCTGGCCCGCATTGCGTTCGAGAAGGCCAGCATCGCCCGTCCCGGCACGCCGCTCGTCACGCAAAACTACCCAACACAAGCCGGCGCCGAGGTAGCAAGGATCGCTGAAGCCGTGGGCGCCCCGCATATGCTGCGAGGCCGCGATTGGTGGGCCAAAGCCGTTGGCAACGATCTGATTTACCGTGACCGGATGGGGGATCTGACGCTGCCGCTACCCGCGCTCGCGGGCGCGCATCAGACCGACAATGCCGCGCTCGCCGTCGCCATGCTGCGCCACCAAAGCGCCGTACCGGTGACGCCCGAAGCCATGGCGAGCGGCATCCGCGCCGCGCGCTGGCCGGCGCGGCTGCAGCGCTTGTCCCCCGGCCCGCTCACTATGCTGGTTCCTGGCCGGGAAATCTGGCTCGACGGCGCTCACAACGCCAATGCCGCCACCGCACTTGCCGCCGCGCTCGCGGACAAAGCACCGCTCGCACTGATCTTCGCGCTGATGGCCAATCGTCGACTGGAGGACGTGCTCGGCCCGCTGGTGTCACTAATCAGCGAGGCGCACATCGTCCCGATCCCCGGCCATGATCATCATGATCCGCGCGAAGTGACTGCCTCGGGCTTGATCCGCGATTGCCAAGAGGCCGCCGATGTCCCCAGTGCCTTGCGCCAGATCGCCGCCAATACCGACGGGCCTCGCACGGTACTGATCGCGGGATCGCTATATCTGGCGGGGGAAGTGCTGCGGCTGAACGAGGAAGTGCCGGACTGAAGCAAGGTGCGAGGGCTGACCTCCCACCTTCCCCATCACAGGTTTCTTACGCTCTTCACCATCGCTGGGGCGCTTCCGAAAAAGCTATCGCATCCAAGCAATTATTACCCAAAAAGCGATCGACAAATGGTGCCCCTCTCCATAGCCTGTGAGCTGGTGGCAGGGGGAGTAATAGGGATTCTTACAGATAATAAGTCGCGACAACGCGCGCGCCGTATCGCATCGTGCAGCGGCTTGGTGGCCAGTGCCGTCCTGGGCTCCGGGCAAGCCTTCGCACAATGCGCCCCGAATCCATCGCAAGCGGGGCAGGCGATTTCCTGTTCGGGGGCCAGCTCCGGGGGCTACGCCATCACCACCAATAGTTCCCCGCTGACAGTGACCGCCGGCAGCAGTGTGGAGAATAGTGGCGATGCGATTGCCGTCTCGATCCCTGCCAGCGGATCCTACATTGCAAGATCGGCGTCGATCACCGTCGATGGCAGCGTGTCCTCAACCAACGGCAACGGGATTACATTCCTTTCGGGCCCGTCTGATGGCGTGGATTACGATTACTACGGCACATCCGGCACGATCACGGTGAATGCAGGGGGCAGCATTTCCGGCGTCACCGGCATTACCATAGCGAGAAGCCCCGGCTATCTGTCGTCCAATGCACCGATTAATCTCAGCATCGATAATTTAGGTACCATCATCGGCATCAGCGGTGCCGCGCTCGCCAGTGGTTCTGGGAATCCGCTCTATAATAGTATTGCAAATGAGGCCGGTGGATACCTCGGCGCCATCGCGGCACCATTTCAATCGTTGACCAACAAAGGAACAATCGACGGCGGATCGCTGAGCGCGGTCGTAAACAGCTTGGGCGGATCAATCACCAATACCGGTACGATTCAGGCTGAGGGTGCCGCGACTACCGTCAGCGCCGTCTATTCCACTTTAACCAACAGCGGTACGATCACTAACACTGGAACTGGTGCTGCAATCAGTGCTGCCAATGTGTCCAATCTAG
This sequence comes from Sphingomonas palustris, assembly GCA_026225215.1. Taxonomy (GTDB): domain Bacteria; phylum Pseudomonadota; class Alphaproteobacteria; order Sphingomonadales; family Sphingomonadaceae; genus Novosphingobium; species Novosphingobium palustris. The sequence continues at coordinate 2,798 of JAMFSI010000064.1, forward strand.
CCGGAGGTTTGATTACGGCTGACGCAAGCGATGTCATAAAACCCAGCAGTTCGACCGGCAGTGTAAGTGTCGCGAATAGTGGGACGATCGCCAATCTGGCCAGGGGACAAGCGGTTTCCGGCAACAATGTTTCCGTCACCAATTACGCCGGCGGAGTGATTAGCGGCGGTACTGCGATCAACGCCGGTACGGCGCTGACGTTGGTCAACACGGGTTCGATCAATGGCAACGTCCTTGCCGGATCTTCACCGCTATATTTTGGTACGAGTACAGTCGATTCCTCTCTGGGTACGATCAATGGCAATTTGATCTTTGGCAGCGCCACTAATACCTTGATCGCCACGGTGAATAATGGGGTGCTGCAAACTGGCGTCAACGGACAGATCACGGCCGGGCCGGGAACCAACACGGTGCAAATCGCGCCTAGCACCGATACAACCATATCAACCCCATTGGCGCTCCCCACCGGCTTTACGCAACTTTCGCTGGCCCCGGCGGGTGGTACGACGCTGACGCTGGCCAATGGTTTCAGCAGCCCCGCTCGCATTTACTTTGACGGAAATGGCACACTTGCCAACACCGGCAACCTCAGCGGTAACGGCCAGATCATCGGGCAGACCTCTTTCAACACCTCGGGCACGTTGAACAACTCTGGCAACATTACTAGCGCCAATGTATCGGGGCCGACTGCGATCTATCTCAATCCCGGCAACGGCACCTTCATCAATACTGGCATCATTTCCGCTAGCGGTGATGCGATTCATACATCAGGCAATTATTTCACTAACAGCGGAACCATCATCGCGGGTGGCTCCGCGGCAAACGCTTATGTTGGCGGTACCTTTGTCAACAGCGGATCGATCACTTCCACTGGCGGAACGGCTGTCACGTTAATGCAAACCTGCACTTGCGGGACATCGACCAACAGTGGATCGATCAACGGAGCCCAAATTGGTCTCAATCTTATCGACGGAGCTATAATCAATACCGGAACTATAACTTCGGCGGGTTTTGGAGTTGCGCTGGGAACCTACGGTACCATCGAAAACCAAGCTGGCGGCACGATTACCGGCGACACGGTAGCCATCGGCAACCCCAATGGTGCAACCGGTCTCGCCAGTGTCAGTAATGCTGGGACGATCAACGGCAACGTCAATCTGGCCAATAGCGGCTTCGGAACCAACACCTATTATGCCATGCCGGGCGGGATACTGAACGGCAACCTGATATTGGGATCGGGCGATACGCTGGTTACCGATCTGAATAATACAGGTACTGGCGCTTATGCCGGAATCGCGGGGACGGTCACGGCGAATAAATCAAACCTTGTTTTTAACGTCGCGTCCAACGCGACAACGACGGCCTTCGCACAGGCAGGCTTCAATGTTATCGCTTACCAATTGACGAACAATTCGACATTAACTCTGCTCACTGGCAACACGTTGACAGGCACACTCGGCCTTGCCGGCAGCGGCACGGTGATTTTGAATCAATCGATCGCGACCTACAACGCATCTGCCGTACAATCGCAATCCCTGATCACGAACGCGGGCATTTCGGGCACCGCCAATGCCCTAAATATTATCAATAATGGCACGATATCCAGCGTAACGAGCAATTATTCTGGCTCCGTGGAGGCAGCTATTGCCTTGGGCGGTGAGGATACGCTGGTCAACAACGGCACGATCACGGTGCATAACATCGTGGGCAATAATTATACTGACAATGGCGCCGTTTTCGGAGGTCAGTCCGTCACTAACCTCGGCACAATTTCCGGAATCGGTGGACCTGGCGTTGGCATTGGTAATTCCGGCTATGGTCAACTGATTAATTCCGGCACAATCACTAGCGATCAGAGTGCCGTATATCTTTTCGGCGCCGCGACCATAACGAACAGCGGTACGATCGCCAGCACCGGCATCGCCGCAATCTTCAACCCGCAGTATTACGACAGGGCACAAATCACTAACCTCGCCGGCGGGACAATTACCGGCAATACTGACGCGGTCGATATGAGCGGCGGAACTGTGAGCAACGCTGGCACGATCAAAGGCAATGTTGATTTCAGCTACTCAATGTTCGGAACGAACTATACCTATGAGCCGGGTGTTTATATCGCCAATGGCGGCACGCTGAATGGCAATCTCATTTTTGGCAACGTCGATGGCAATGCGCTAATCGAAACCGGATCGGGTTTTGGCATTGCTGGTGCGATCACGGCTGGATCTGGAACCAACTATATCGGTCACCTGCGTACATCGAATGCCACGGTAATGCTTGGTAGCACGCTTCCTGCCGGATTTAGTCAGGAATTCGTCATCGCCAGCGGGCCTGCGACGCAAGTGACGATCCAAGGGCCCGCCAGCAGCAGCGCCAACATTTATGTTGGCGGCGATGGGTCGATCGTCAATCAGGCGAATACCGCGGGCGGTGTGGAAGGCTTCAACAATCTTGATACTTACACGGGTTCGCTTTCGCCTTACAGCACGCTTCAACTGGCTTCATTCACCAACCAGGCAAATGTCGGATTTATCGACCTGACGGCCGACACGATCGCGAACAGTGGCAGTGTCGGTTCTGTATCCGCTGTAGGCCCGGTCGTTTACCAGACGTTCAACGGCGGGCTGTCCTTCAGCAATAGCGGCACGATTCAAACTAACATCAATAATCTGAACTCTTATGGCGAAGGGTCAACCGTCCTCTTATCAGGATCGTTAGGCGTCGGCCAAATCAGCAACAGCGGCGCGATTCTCGGTGGCCTGAGTGTAGAATTCAACCCATTGACGGTGTCTAGCGCCGCACCAGTGCTAACGATAACCAATTCCGGCACAGTAACCGGCGCTCCTTACTCGATATATAGCGACTTGCCCGGCTCGCTAGCAGTCGAGGTTTATGGCTACACCTCGTTCGACCCAGCTGCCCCTCCCGCCATCAATGCACCTCCGTCTGTAAGCTTGACTAACAGCGGCACAATCTCAGGCGACATCATCCTGGATGGCTACAACAACTCCCTGATCGATACGGCCACCGGCAGCATCATCGGCAATATCACCTTGGGCGAAGGCTATCCCAGCGTCGGCGACACCACCAACAGCGTCATCCTCGCCGGCGCCTTCACCGGTAATATCGATGGCGGCAGCGATGGCACCAGCCTGGCCGTTTCGGGCGGCAGCGCCGCGCAGCCGGTCGCGTTCGGCACGCTGGCCAATATCGCCAGCTATAGCCAAACCGCCGGCTATGCGACGCTCGCTGGAACCGCCAGCCTCGGTGATGCCACTATCTCCGGTGGCACGCTCGTTGGCTTGATCGGCTCGACCATCACCACGCCGCTGCTTACCATCGGCGCCAAGGGCACCTTCGCCTCGGGCGGTACGATCAACGGTAGTGTTCTCGTCAACGGCGCGCTGCATGTCGGCGCTTCACCCGACACGATGACCGTGAACGGCAATGTCACGCTCGCCTCGGGCTCGACGAGCATCTTCGAGGTATCGCCCACCACCTCGTCGAAGCTGGTAGCCTCGGGGGCGGTATCGATCGCCCGGGGCGCGACTTTGCAAATCGTCGAACTGCAGCCGATCATGCCGGGCACCAAGCTTAATCTGATCTCGGCCGGCGGCGGCATTTCGGGCAGCTTCTTGGCGTTGGCCGGGATCAACGGACAGCTCACCGAGCAGGGCGGAAGTCTCTCGCTGCTGGCGCTATTCGACACCAGCACGCAGCAAAACCCGCAAGCTGCGCGCGGCATCGGCTACGTCAATTCGATCCTGGCTTCGGCCAATGCCTCCCCGGCGCTGCTGGCCGCGCTGCCGACGCTGACCGCCTCGACCGGCGAACCGATAACTCAAGCCTTCGCCCGGTTGACCGCCGAGCCTTATGCTTCAGCAACGCAGATCGGCGTTGAAAACGCGCTGACACTTTCTCGCGCGGCGCGGGAGATTGATTGGCAGACCGAGCTGCATTCCGGTGATATCTTCACCTTCGGTCAAGCACTGGGTGGCTGGCGTGGGTTGAACGGCGAAGCTTCCCGCGGCACCTCAACCGCCAATATCAGCGGCTACGGCTTCCTGGGCGGCCTTGGGATCAGTCGTGGGCCGGTATCTGTGGCAGCCTTCGGCGGCTACCTCGATGAAACGCAAACCACCGCTGCATTGGCCGCATCGACCCAGGCCAAGGGTTTCGTCGGCGGGGTGACTGGGCGGCTGGACAGTGGCCAGACGCGCCTCGCCGTCTCGTTGCTTTACGATGACGCTCACGCCACCACTCAGCGTGAGGCTCCCGATGACTTCGAAGTCTCAGCCGGCTACGATCTGCACAGCTGGTCGCTGGATGGTGAGCTATCCACCCGGCTCGCGCTAGGATCGGATTGGACGCTGCGGCCGCATCTCGGCGCGACCTGGATCTGGACCAGACGCGGCGCCGCCGATGAAACCACCGACAGCGTCTTTGCGCTGACGGTGGCGGCGGATCACCACACCGCCGGCTATTTCGACGGCGGATTGCGCTTCGAATCGCCCGAGGCATCGACCAACCGCTTCACTCGTTTCCTCGATCTGGGCCTCCGCTGGCAATTGCAGGGCCAGTCGACGCAGGCGCTGGCGGGCTTTGCCGGCCAGCCGGTCACGCTGCTGGCCGATGGCGTCCGGCGTGGTGCCGCCAGTGCGCTCGTTTCTGCCGGGGGTAGTTATCGCATCACCCCCGCCGTCAGTCTTTTTGCATCGGGCAGCGGCGAAATGACCAAGACCGGCAGTTCGGTCAGTGCTACGGGTGGTATCAGGATGATTTTCTGAGGCTACCGAACCTCTCAACCGGCCCGACGTGATCGCGTCGCTGCGACGAAAAGTGCGAAAACGGCGATCGTCGCTAGCGGCAGGAGCAATTCGCCGTAAAGCATGGCGTTCGTGCCGAAGCGATCGTGGGCCCAGCCGTCGAAACTGGCCATCGCCGCAATCGGCACATTCGACAAAGCCGACATCAAGTTGAAGTTGGTTGCCGCCGACTTCTTGCCGATCGCTTCGAGCACGATCGCCGAATAGGCGGCATAGCCGCTGCCGACGAAGAAGCCGTAGGCCAGCGTGAATATCACGAAGACTGCTGGTGTGCGCGGCGCCCAGACCATCGTCGCTGCGACGACGCCGGACAGCAGCCCGAAGAAGCAATAGGCGAATTTCGCGTCCATCCGGTCGCACAGATAGCCGCCGATAAGCGCGCCGAGCGCGGTCACCAGCCCACCGATCATGCCGTTGATGAAAGCGACGGTATCCGCACCGGTGTGCCATTCGCCAGCGATGGCCGGCCATGGCGCACCTCCGGATGCGATCGGCAGGACCATGATGATCAGCGCCAAATAGCCCATTCTCGACCGCGCTACTTCCCAGACATCGCGCGCGACACCGACCAGATCGGCGAAATAATGGGGTCTGGCCCGCTCCCGCTGAGCGCGGGGAACGATGAAAACGCCGGCCCAGCACAACAAGCAGATTGCGGCGAGGGTGGCGCCGGAAACCCAGGCTTGCGTGAAATGCTGGGCCAGTAGCAGACCGATACCCCCGCCGACCCCGCCGCCGCCCATATTGCCCGCCTGCGCCCAGCCGCTGGCGCGGCCCCGCATGTCGGCGCTGACGGCTTGGGTCATGAATATCTCGGTCGACATGCTGATCAGCGTCGAGGCGACCGATGACACGATAGCCAGGCTGGTCAGCAACGGCACCTCGCGCGCGGTCGCAGGCAATTCGCTCATCGCCAGCAGCGTCAGGCCGACCAGGACCGCACCCAGCCCATACCAATATTTGGGATTGCCGACCGTATCGATGATCGGCGCCCACAGCATCTTCCAGGTCTGCGGCCAAACCGAAGCGGCGATGATCGTCGCAATGGCGAAGGTGCTGAGGCCGGCTCGGCCGAGCAGGAACGCCAATGTTACCGAGACATAGCCGCTGGATATTCCGAAAGGCACGAACAGCAGGAGAAATACCGCTGGCCAGCGTATCGTATCCTGCCTGGTGGTCAGGCCATCGAGCGTGCCGGGTGCTGCCTCGATATGCGTCGTCACACGGTGCCGCCAGGATCGGGTGGCGCGTGATTTTCTGCGACCGTTTTGCGCCGTACCCGCATCCATTCCAGCAGCACGAACACTACTGCGACCAATCCTGCCGCCGCCGTCCAGCGGAACACCGGCGCGTAGCCGTATTTATCGAAAGCTTCGCCCGCTACCCCGCGCGCCAGCGAGCCGATCAGGAAGGTCAGCGAGGACAGCAATGCGTATTGCACCGCGGTAAAGCTGCGGCTGACGATGCCCGAAAGATAAGCGACAAAGGCGGCGCCGGCGATGCCGGTGGAGATATTTTCGAAGCTGATTGCCAGCAACAGCCGGATCATGCGCGGATCGAAGCCGAATTGGGCAAACAGCGTTTGCAACCCCAGCGCCGCGCCGACCGCATCGATATGGCGCGCACCGTCGGCGAGGTCGGCATAGACGAAATTGCCCAGGATCGGCAGCACCGCGCCGAGCAGGATCGTCGGCATCCGCCCGATCCGCGCGAACAACACCCCGCCGAGCCCGATACCGATGATGGTCATGCCGATCCCGAACACCTTGGAGGCGAAGGCGACCTCGTCCTTGGTGTAATGGAGATGGCCGATGTAGAACGGGAAGGCGAAACTCGACCAGATATTGTAGCACAGCGTGTAGCTCAGGATCATCCCGAAGA
>JAMFSI010000065.1 GCA_026225215.1 Sphingomonas palustris
CACCTGAACTCCTTCCGGATATTCAAGATGAACGCAAACTAACGAAGCTCAGGACGGACGGGGAAGGGCCTTGTGCTATGGTGACGCAACTCAAGCTGATGCAGGCTATTTCCCCGGGGTCGCCGCTGCCGGATCCAACAGCGGGTCTTCCAGCGTGGGGTTGACCGGGGCTTGCCCGTCACGGGCCTGCAAGCCGGCAATCTCGCCCGCACGATCCTGCAGATAGCTCGAGCGCAGCGTCGCGTAAGGATCGACCGAGGTGTGTTTGATCGTCTGCAATTCCTGATCGTTTTCGGCTCTTTGGTCCAACCCGTTCACGACCAGCACCACCGTCGAATAAGTGCCCATCTTCAGTCTGGCGCGCAGCAGCGAACGATCGCTATCGGGATGGACGATCTTGTCGAGCAGGCGCGGCTCGGCGAAATTATCGGCGACTTCGCCGCTGAAATCGCGGATCGTGGTGGGGCCGATCACCGGCAGGTAAAGATAGGCGATCGGGCCGATGCCGTAATAGCCCAGCGTATCGCCGAAGCCATTGGCATGGTGGGGCAGGTGGAACGGCTTGCGCTTGGCCACGTCGAACAGCCCGCCGATGCCAAACGCGGTGTTGAGCACCATCCGCAACGCGGTGTGCAGAGCGCGCTTGGGGCGGAATTGCAGCAGATCGTTAGCGAAGACGACGGGTTCATAAAGGTTGCTGATGAAATTGCGGGCGCCGTCGCGCAGCGGATGGGGAATCACGGTCTTGTAAGCCATGGCGACCGGGCGGATCAGGAAGCGATCGATCGGCAGAGTGATGGCATAGCTGACCCGGTTGAAGCCTGCGAGCGGATCACGGACGCCAGGCACCGGCGCCGCACTGGCGACAGCTATTGTTGCAGGAGAGCTTGCCGCTGGCGGGCTGGCGGGCGCGGCGACCGGCGCGGTGCTGGCTATCGGCACTGGCGTAGCTATCGGCGCAGGGACAGTCGGAGCCGGAACGCTGGCTACCGGCACCGGCGGCGGGATGGTGGCTGGCGCCGTGGGCTGAGCGGCGGCCAGCCCCGCAGCCAGCATCTGCGGCAGGATATGCGCTTCCAGCATCGGTTAGCTGGCCAGCGCCGGGCCGATTTCCGCAGGAACCTCTCGGAGCCCGGCGGTAAAGCTTGCGAAGGGACCGCAATCGGCGCCGCTCGCCACCAGCGCGGCGCGGACCTGCGGATCGATCAGGGCGGCGAGTTCGGCCCGGTAGCGATAGCCGGGGGCCGAGCCGGGATAGGCATCGGCGGTAGCGGGATGGCAGTAAACTTCGGTCAGCCCCTCGGGCAATGCTTCCACGGCGCGGCGCATCCGCGCCGCATCGAAAGCACCCGACCAGCCAAGGCCTGTCACCCGGTCGTTGACCGTCAGCCCGGCGCGGCGCCAGTGCTGCCCCAGCATTCCCGCCCACCAGTTAAACACCACGCCCGCACCGGGCTCGACCGGCACCCGAATAGCGCGCAAATCATGGCGGCGGCGCGCTTTCACAATGGCCCGACCGATCATCGGATGCAGGTGAAAATGCTTATGCGCATTGACGTGATCGAGCGGCAGGCCGGTGGCGGCGAAAGCGGCGAATTGCGCATCGACTTCTGCTTCCATCTGACGGTGCGCCGCCGGACTAAAGGCTATAGCAAAAGCAGTGCGCAGCATATCTTGGGGGAAACGCCCATCCTGCCCGACCAGCGCGGGGACTTGCGCTACGGGCAGCACCGGCGCGCCATCGGCGAGCACGATATGCAACCCCACCCCCAGCGCCGGCAGACGCCGAGCGCGTTCCACCGCGTCGCCCGCAGCCGGAGCGCCGACCATCAGGCTGGCCGCCGTGAGGATACCCTGACTATGGGCGATTTCCACCGCTTCGTTCACCGCGATGGCGGCGCCGAAATCATCCGCGGTGACGATGAGTTGCTTCGCGCCCATCCCCGGCCTTCGCGGCGTGTCTGCGCTCAGGCCGCTTCCTTCCGGCGGCGCAGGAAGTCGAAGAATTCCACGCCTTCGCGTAAGCGCCGCTTCATCATATCCCAGTCGCGCAGCATCTCGCCGACGATCGAGCCGATCTTGCTCGGGCGGAAGTAGAAGCGTTTGTAGAACTCCTCGACCTTGTCGAAGATGACGCTGGCGTGGAGATGCGGATAGGATAGCTGGGCGATCTGGTTGCCGCCATCGGTCAGCAGATGATCGCTACCGTCGAACCAGCCGTTATCGGTCGCCTGCTTGTACAGGAAGGTGCCCGGATAGGGCGCCGCCAGGCTGACCTGGATAGTGTGCGGGTTGATATCCTTGGCGTAATTGATGGTTTCCTCGATCGTCTCCAGCGTCTCGCCGGGCAGGCCGAGGATGAAGGTGCCGTGGATGACGATGCCAAGGCCATGGCAATCCTTGGTGAATTGCCGCGCGACATCGGTGCGCAACCCCTTCTTGATATTATGCAGGATCTGCTGATTGCCGCTTTCATAGCCGACCAGCAGCAGCCGCAAACCATTCTCGCGCAGCACCTTCAGCGTCGCATAAGAGACATTGGCCTTGGCATTGCAGCTCCACGAGACGCCAAAGCCAGGCTTGCCGAAGCCGAGCTTGCCCAATTCGACCGCCAGTTCGGCGACGCGTTCGCGATTGTCGGTCAGGGTGTCGTCGTCGAAGAAGATCTCCTTGGTCTGCGGGATTTCCTTCAACACATATTTGACCTCTTCGATCACCTTGGCGATCGAGCGGGTGCGGTAATTATGCCCGCCGACAGTCTGCGGCCACAGGCAGAAAGTGCAGCGGCTCTTGCAGCCACGCCCGGTGTAAAAGCTGACGTAGGGGTGCTTGAGATAGCCGCCGAAGTATTTCTCGATCACCAGGTCGCGCTTGTAGATCGGCGAGACCATCGGCAGATCGTCCATGTTCTCGATCACCGGGCGGTCGGCATTATGAATGATCGCCCCGTCCGGCCCGCGATAGGAAATGCCCAGCACCTCGGGGAGCGCCATGCCGCTGGCGACATCGACCACGGTATAATCGAATTCATTGCGACAGACGAAATCGATCGCCGTGCTGGCCAGCAAGGATTTTTCCGCTTCGACCGCGACCTTGGCGCCGATGAAGCCGATCATCACCGCCGGATTGCGCGCCTTGATCAGCTCCGCCGTCCGCACATCCTGCCCGAAGCTGGGGGTGGAGGTGTGGAGGATGACGAGATCGCGCTCGTCGACCTCATGGGCGATATCTTCCCAGGTCTGGTCATGGGCCGGCGCGTCGATCAGCTTCGATCCGGGCACCATCGCGGCGGGCTGGGCCAGCCAGGTCGGGTACCAGAAGCTCTTGACCTCGCGCTTCATCTGGTAGCGGGCACCGGCGCCGCCGTCATAGCCGTCGAACGAGGGCGCCTGCAGGAAAAGGGTACGCTTCATCAATCTCTCTTTTCAGCCAAATCTTTTCAGGCAGTGATGCGCCCATCGGATGCCATTGTAAGCCGACTGCCGCGCCAATCAATCTTTCGTGCCTTCAGGCTGGCGCAAAAGATGACGAAGCCAAGACAATCGGCCAGGGGAATCATCCAGAGCGGGGCCGTTCGCCGCCCATGAATGCGATCGACCGTCCGGGCAAGAGCGATTCGCGTTGCCAGTGCCTCGATCAAGGTGAGAATGCCCGCCAGCGGGTGAAACAGCATCGCCAGCAAGGCCAACGGCACCGCATGGGTGGCGAGCGAACCCCAATGCCCGACCCCGGCAACGCCGCGAATGGTGACCGCCCAGCGCAGATGATGGCGCCATAATTCGCTCAGCGAGCGCTCGCAGCCGGCATGCACCAGCAGCATTGGCGGCACCGCCACGCGCAGACCCTGTTGCGCGACGGCGACGCCGATAGCGTGATCGTCGGCCAGCGTCTCGGCAAAGCGCGGGAACCCGCCGATCGCCTGCAAGGTCTCGCGGCGCAGCGCGATGGTCGAGCCCATGCAAGGACGTGCCAGGCCGGTCTTCAGCCCGACCACCATATTGGGCATGGTAGTATAGCTGATCGCCGCCGCACCCAGCTGCGACCAGAAGCCGGTGTCGCCGCGCCCGGCATAGAGGCAGGAAACCGCACCGACACCGGGCTCAGCCAGCGCCGCCAGCACCCGCGCGAGATAATCCGGGCCCACCACCATGTCGCTGTCCGACAGCACCAGGATATCGTGCTTGGCGAGCGGCAGCATGGCGATGCAATTGCCGATCTTGCCATTCGCGCCGCGCCCGCGCGGCCCGGTGGACAAGGCGATATCCGCCTCGGGATACATCGCCCGCACTATCGCTACCTCGAGCGTGGCACTATCCTGCGGATCGTTCACCCCGCAGACCATCTGCAACGGCCCGTCATGCGCGACCGTCAGAAAGCTGGCGAGATTGGCGGTGAGGAGCGGCTCGCTGCCATGCAACGGCTTGAGCAGCGAAACGGCGGCGGCGCTCGGCCCCGGCGTGCCCGGATCGGCAAAAAACCGCCGCACCATGATCAGCGCCATGATCTGATAAGCCGTGGCCACCATGGCGAGAACGCTCAGACAGGCGGTGATCGCGTGCGACAGGCTCATGCGATACCCTTATACGTCTTTGCTGCCACGCCGAAATATTTTCACGACCTGGGTCTACCTAACCCCGTTTTGCCGGCGTCTCTGGCGTTCTCCTGCAACGCGACAAATCACTGCCCATGTTCCCTTTCGCGCCCAATCCCTTTAGGGACACCGGCGTGGACGGGTCTGTTACCATCGTTACCGGCGTCGCCGGCTTTCTCGGCTCGGCGGTGGCGCGGGTGTTGGCCGGCGAGGGCCGCCGTGTGCGCGGAGTGGTCCGCGCGTCCAGCCCGCGCGGCAATCTCGCGGATTTTCCCGGTGAGCTGGTCGAGGCCGATCTGCGCGACGAAGCGGCGGTGGCGCGCGTCTTTGCCGATGTGGCGGCGGGCACAGGCGAACTATATCATGTCGCCGCCGATTACCGCATCTGGGCGCCCGATCCCAAGGAGATCGTGCGCAACAATCTGGCGCTGACGCAGGTGGTGATGGAAGCTGCACTGCAGGCTGGGGTGGCGCGAGTGGTCTATACTTCTTCGGTAGCGACGTTGCTGCCGCTGGACGGCGCTCCCGCCGATGAAACCCGCACGGCCACGCCCGAGCAGGCCGTCGGCGCGTATAAGCGCAGCAAGGTGCTGGCCGAGCGACTGGTCGAGGCGATGATCGCCGAACAGGGGCTACCGGCGGTGATCGTCAATCCCTCGACCCCGATCGGGCCACGCGATATCCATCCCACCCCGACCGGGCGGATCATCGTCGAGGCGGCGAATGGCAAGATGCCCGCCTTCGTCGATTCCGGGCTCAATCTGGTGCATGTCGACGATGTCGCGCGCGGGCATTTATTGGCGGCGCAGCATGGGCGCGTGGGCGAACGCTATATCCTGGGCGGCCAGGACATGGCGCTCGGGGCGATGCTGGGCGCAATCGCGCGGCTGACCGGGCGCAAACCGCCGACCGTCAGCCTGCCGCGCGCGCCGTTGTTCCCGCTGGCGTGGCTGGCCGAACTGGGCGGCCGGATCACCGGCAAAGAGCCATTCCTGACGCTGGATTCGCTGCGCATGGCCGCGCATCATATGTATTACACGAGCGCCAAGGCGGAGCGCGAGCTGGGTTATAGTGCCCGGCCCGCGACAGCGGCACTGGCGGATGCGATCGACTGGTTTCGCGCCGCCGGGATGATCCGCACATGACGCTGGCCTTCGCCTGGCTGGCGCTCGCCATTTGGGTGGCATTGCTCGCTTCGCGCTTCTGGACGACGCGCGAACGCGATGAGGCAGCGGGTTATGCCGAACCGGCTTCATGGCCCGATGTCGTCGCGGTGGTGCCCGCGCGGGACGAGGCGGATGTGATCGCGCGGGCGCTGACCAGCCTCATTGCCCAAGATTATCCGGGCTCGTTTCGTATCGTGCTGGTGGATGACACCAGCAGCGATGGCACCGGCGCGATCGCGCGGTCGCTCCAACTAGATCCTCCCCCTCTGGGGGAGGTGGCAGCCCACAGGGCTGACGGAGGGG
>JAMFSI010000066.1 GCA_026225215.1 Sphingomonas palustris
AGTCGCGGACGAGCCGCGAGATTCCGGTCGTCGTGATCGAACGCCTCGACGCTTAGAGACAGTCCGAAGTTCGCTGGATGGCGGCTTCGAGAACGGCACTGCGCCATAAAATAATGCTCACGGCAGGGACAGAAATAGATCCCGCCGCCCAACCGGAGATCGCCTTGTCCGACGTTATCGTTGCCCCTGAAACCCGCGACCTCGACGAGCTTGCGGCAATCCTGGCAGAGTGGCTGACCGCGAAATTGTCGGGCGCGCGCTATCTTCGCGTGATCAATCTCGATTATCCCCGCGGTGCCGGGCAAAGCCACGAAACCATCTTGTTCGATGCCGAGTGGCAGGACGACGCGGGCGCGCAGCGGATGGGCGCTGTGGTGCGGATCAAGCCGGGCCGCTTTACGGTCTATCCCGACGATCTGTTCGACGAGCAATATCGCGTAATGCGAGCCTTCCACGAGAACGGCTGGGTCAAGGTTGCCGAGCCACTGTGGCTGGAGACGGACGAAGCTGTGCTGGGCCGACCGTTCTTTGTCATGCGCAAGATCACCGGTCGGGTTCCCGTCTCGATCCCGCCCTACGCAAACCACGGCTGGGTCCATGATTCGACGCCCGCGCAGCGCCATAAGATGTGGGAAGCAGGGGTACGCGAGCTGGCAAAGATCCAGACCGTTCCGCTCGATGGGCTCGGCTTTCTCGGCGGGCCACCGCACGCCCGCGATGGCTTTGCGCAGGAGTGGGATAAATATACCCGCTTCGTCACCTGGCTGGAGGCGGAGGGCGCGGCGCCCGAGGTGCTGCGGGTGCTGGAACGCGGCTTTGCCCGCCTTGATGCTTGCAGGCCGGCCAACCAGCCTGCGGGGCTGGTCTGGGGCGATGCACGGCTCGGCAACATGATGTTCGGCCCCGATTATCAAGTGGTCGCGGTGATGGACTGGGAACAGCCGTCGCTGGGCGGCGCGCTGCACGATCTCGCCTGGTTCGTCGAAAGCTGCGACACCATGCACGGCCAGAACAGTCGCTACGGGCCGCCGCTCGAAGGCATGGGCAGCCCGGCTGAAACCGTCGCGCTGTGGGAAGAGGTTTCAGGCAAATCCGCTGTCGACCTCGACTGGTATATCGATTTCACGACGCTGAAGAAGGCCTGCCTTGGCACGCGCATGGGATTGTTGCGGGGCGAGCCAATGGGCAGCCCGGCGGATTTGGCGGTGCGGCTGAAAGTGAATTGAGAGCGCGGCAATCGCGCCGAACACCCGGAGCAGGAGAGTATCAGATGGCCAAATATGTCCTCGTCGCGATGAATGGACCCACGCCCGACGGCAGTGCGAAGGACATGGAGAAATGGTACCGCGAGGTGCATATTCCCGATCTGCTCTCGGTACCGGAAATCAAGACCGCGCGCCGTTTCGAAGTGGTGCGCGGGCATGTCCCGAACAATGAGCTGTGGCCCAATATTGCCATCTATGAGATCGAGACCGACGATCTCGCCAAGGTGTCCGAGGGCATGCTGGCCAATTGCCGCCCGTTCCATCCCGCCTTCGACCGCTCGCGATCAGGGCATATCTTCGCGATCCAGTCCTTCGACGGCAGCGACGACGCGGCTAAGGAAGGCTAATCGCATGAAGGATATAACCGGCTATGCCGGCAAGCGCGTGGTGGTCACCGGCTGCGCCTCGGGCATGGGCAAGGCGACTGCGCGGCTGCTGCTGGATCTGGATGCGGAGGTCCATGGGCTCGATCGTCAGGACAGCGATTTACCGCTCGCCGCTTTCCACCGCATCGATCTGTGCGATCCCGCATCGATCGAGAACGCGGCGGCGGCGCTGGACGGCAGCTTCGACGCGCTGTTCAATTGTGCCGGTTTAGCGCCGCCGTTCTCGGTGACCGACATCATGAAGGTGAATTTCATCGGCACCCGCGCGCTGACCGAAGCGCTGCTACCCCGGCTCGCCCAGGGTGCCGCGATCGGCTCGATAGCTTCGACTGCGGGCATGGGCTGGAGCCGGCGCATCCCGGTCCACAAGCAACTCATTGCCACACCGACTTATCAGGCGGCGTTGGCATGGGTCGCGGCAAACCCGACTGAAGTGGCCGAAGGCTACAGCTTTTCCAAGGAGGCGGTGATCGTTTGGACGATGCAGGAAGCGCAGAAACATGTGGAGCGACGCATCCGCGTCAATTGCATCATGCCTGCCCTGACGCACACACCGATGATGACCGATCAGATCGCCGTCAACACCAGCCCGGAAATGATGGAGCAAGTCGTCCTGCCCTGGGGCCGTCCGGCAAAACCCGAGGAGCAAGCCTTTATGCTGGTTATGGCGAACGCCCCGGCGGCAAGTTTTCTCAATGGCGCCGCGATCAATGTCGATGGTGGCCGGATGGCGAAACTGGTGCTGGGGGTCTGATTGCAGAGTTGCGCCAATCGCGACCAAGGCCCCTTTCCCGTCTGTCCTGAGCTTGTCGAAGGACTGCCTTTCTTTCGGTAAACCATAGAAAAGTAAGGACAGTCCTTCGACAAGCTCAGGACGGACGGGGATGGGTTCGGTCGTTGTACCTTGGTATGAAAAGGCCGAACCGGCAAATAGGCGCTTATGCCCGAAGCGCATCGCCAAGGATCATATCGGCAGCCTTCTCACCCACCATGATCGTCGGCGCATTGGTGTTGGCCGCCGGCATGATCGGCATAATCGAAGCATCGGCCACGCGCAGGCCCGTGACACCGCGCACCCGCAGGCAG
Source organism: Sphingomonas palustris (assembly GCA_026225215.1). Classification (GTDB taxonomy): domain Bacteria; phylum Pseudomonadota; class Alphaproteobacteria; order Sphingomonadales; family Sphingomonadaceae; genus Novosphingobium; species Novosphingobium palustris. Next base: position 2,738 of record JAMFSI010000066.1, read on the forward strand.
GGATCGACCACCGAGGCCGTGTCGCCCCCCATGCGGCAGGTACCGATCGGATGGAAACCGATGCCGCTGAGGTCACGTAGCGCTTGCTCCCACTCGACATCGGTGGACGGCGTAGGCTGCGGCCAAAGATTGCCGCGCACATGGCCCGCGAAAGCAGGGGTTCGCAACAGCGCCTGGACTTGCTTGGCGCCTTTGACCAGCGCCGCCACATCCTCGGGGTTGCCCAGCAGGCGATGATCGATCACCGGCTTGTCGGCCGGATCACGGCTGCGCAGGCGAACCTCGCCGCGGCTTTTGGGTTTGGCGACATTGGCGAAGACCACGACGCCCGGCTTCTCATGCGGCTTGCGCTTGACCATGTCGGGAACCATCAGGCCGAACGAGAGCTTGATATCCGGCTGCTCCAGCTCCGGGCGCGAACGCAGATAGGCCATCGCTTCGACCGGGATGATGGTCATCAGCCCCTTGCTTTGCACGACATAGCGCAGGAATTCGCCGGCCAGTCGCAGTGGCTTCATAAAGGTGTTGTAAGAGGGAATATCGACCTCGAAGCTTTGCTGAAAACTGGCATGCTCCTGGAGATTGCGGCCGACGTTAGCGGCATCGACGATCACGTCGATGCCATGCTCGCGCAAATGGCTGGCGGGGCCAATCCCCGAGCGCATCAGCACTGCCGGCGATTGCAAGGTCCCGGCGCTGATAATGATTTCACGCCGGGCGGCAACGGTCTGCTCGGCGCCAGCATGACTATAGCGTACCCCCCTCGCCCGCCCTTGCTCGATCACCACCCGGTCAACGGTCGCGCCGGTAACGACGGTGAGGTTCGGTCGGCTGATCGCCTGTTCGAGAAACGAAAGCGCCGCGCTGGAACGCTGGCCGGCGTGCTGCGTGCAGAGCATGGCAAAAGCGCCGTCGACGTCGCCGGCGCAATAATCTTGCACCCGGCGCAGGCCGTGCTGCTCGCAGGCTTCCAGAAAAACCTCGGTCAGCGGATGCGTCTGGCGCGGGCCGCCGACGCCCAGCGGTCCGTGGCTGCCGTGCGATTGGCTCGGCGGCCCGGAATAGTTCTCCGATTTCAGGAAATAGGGCAGGACTTCGTTCCAGCTCCAGCCGTCGCAGCCCATCGCTGCCCATTCGTCATAGTCGGAACGGTCACCGCGAATGTAGATCATGCCATTGATCGAGGAGCCGCCGCCCAGCAAGCGACCAGCGTTCCACGAGCCACGACGACCGTTGAGCGACGGGTCGGGCTCGGTGGTGAAACACCAGTCGGTTTCGGGTTTGAAGATCATTTTCATGCCGCCCGCCGGCATGCGGTTCATGAAACGGTTAGCGGGGCCGCCTGCCTCCAGCAGCAAAACCTGGATGGAGGGGTCGGCGGACAGCCGGTTGGCCAGCACGCATCCCGCGCTCCCGCCGCCGGCGATCACATAATCCACGGTGGACGGAGTGTCGTCCTGCGCCATTATCATAACCTCTTGCCAGGCATCTGACAGACGCGATGCCGTTCACTTGAATGCGCTGTTCCAGGACGCTGAGATCGGCGCGGCGGCGCGGCTATGACGGCAAAGCAAATTTGCCCTGCCGTTGTTGCGCCGCCGCCAACCTTTACCCTATATTCAGCCCGCGATAGGCGGCCAGCTTATTGCCGTCCGGATCGCGCAGATAGGCACCGAATGCGCCGGGGGCTTGCGGTTTCAGCTCGGGCTTGCCTTCGCAAGTCCCGCCATTGGCCAGCCCTGCCGCATGCCAGGCGATAATTTGCTCGTCGCTGTCGGCCGCGAACAGGATCGTCCCGCCGTTGGCATGGGTAGCGGCATTGCCGTCGCGCGCCGGACCGATGGCGAAATTGGGACCGCCGGGCAGCTTGTACATGACGATCGGATATTCTGCCGGAACGCTGGAAGGGGGCAGGCCCAATGCGCCGAAGGTGGCATCATAAAAGGCGCGCGTCTTGGCCAGATCGTTGCAACCGAGGCGCAGGTTTAGCAGGTGCACGGTACTCTCCTGTAGTTGAATTCGATTTATTTCATCAGCACCGGCAGCGCCGAAACCCCGCGTTGCTCGAGGCCGCCGGTCACGATCGGCATGGGCTGATCGGGGTCGAGCCGCATGTTGGGAAACTCATCGAACAGCCGGTTCATGGTGACCGCCATCTCGACCTGCGCGACAAAGCGGCCCAGGCACATATGCGCGCCGATGCCGGTTCCCAGATGTTGCTGGAAGGGCCGACGCAGATCAAAGACATCCGGGTGTTCCCAGCGCTGCGGATCACGATTGGCAGCGCCCAGGCAGATATCGAGAATCGCGCCCTGCGGAATCCGGACGCCATGAAATTCCGTGTCGGCCACCGCCAGACGAGTAAACATCGGGTTCGTCGGGTTCCAGCGCAGCGATTCCTCGATCGCCGGATCGACCAGGCTGCGGTCGGCGCGGACCGCTTCCAACTGCTCGCGATTGGCCAGCAAGGCGAACAAGGCGATGCCGAGCTGACGCCAGGTCGTCCCCCCGCCTGCCAGCAGGATCAATCTTGCGAAGATGGCAACCTCGTTGTCGGACAGCGGGCGGCGACCGTCTACCGGATGATCTATTTCGGCTGCCAACATCCATGACAGAATGTCCTCGCCGGGATCGGCGTGACGCCGGGCGATCTGCTCCATCAGCATGCGCTGCACCGTGCCATGCGCGGCCATCTGCGCCGCCGGGCCATTGCGGTTTGCCGAGCTGTTGATCAAGGCATTGCGGAAGGTCAGCGAATCCTCGCCGCGCAGGCCCACGGCGCGAGTAATGGTATGGACCGGTACGCGGGCGCATAATTGGAGATTAAGCTCGACGCGATCGCGTCCATGCAGGCTCCGGACCAGATCATCGACCAGCCCGTCGATGAAATGCTCCCGCCACCATTTCTGGGCTTTGGGGCGAATGAACAAAGATTGCACCGCCCGGCGGAACGCGTGATGCTCGGGATTGTCCATCTCGAGAATGCCCATCGTCTTGTCGCCGCCGCCAATGTTGGCGAGCTGATAGACGTTGTTCGAATAATTGACGTTGTCCCTGAACGCCTGTTCGCAGGCCTCGAAAGAGAAACAAGTATAGCCCTGCCGCTCGAGCGCACCCTTGTGGCGGTGAAAGGGCGCCAGCGACAGCAGCTGACGCAGGAACCCCTGATGTACCGGCGCCTGCTCACGCAGCGCGTTCATTTTTGGATAGGGGTCGCCCTCGATGTAGTTCCCCACCTCTTCGGCTTCGCGGCGAACATCGTATAGCGCGCCGTAAAGCTCGTCATCGTCGGTCAGGACATTCGCCGAAGCACCACTCATGTTCCGCATCCTCTTTGTCCGGCAACCATGCCGGCGCCAGTGCGGAAACATATCTAATTGATCTCATCGAGATGTCAAAATATCGACGCACTATTCGCTATTGCGAATTTCTATTACAACGATCGCTAACCCAAGCCGACTGTCTCAATAAAGCCCGGTCGAAGCCTCGATCGCGATGCGGATCGCTTCGGAAGCGTGATTGGCGCCGATCTTGGTCATGATGTTGGCGCGATGATTTTCAACCGTGCGCGGGCTGATCGCCAGCTTTTCGCCAATCACCCGGTTTGACATGCCACCGGCCATGCCGTTGAGTACCTCGCGCTCGCGATTGGTCAGCAGATTGATCCGGCTGCGCGCCTGCGCCTCGCGCAATTTGGCGCTGCCACAAGCGACCGCCTTGGCCGTCGCCGCATTCACCACCTCGCCGATTTCCTCGCTGGTGAAAGGCCAGGAGATATAGTCGATCGCGCCGTCCAGCACCGCCTGGACAACGGTGCGCGTCGAGGGGTTTTCGGCAAAGCCGATCACCGGCAACCATTGCCCCATACGATCCATATGGCCGAGCAATTTGCTGACCGCCTGCTTGTCGTCATGGACGAGCAGAAGCCCGCCGCGCGGCCATCGCGCGATCAGTTCCTCTATATCCTCATAAGGTTCGGCATGAATCACCGTACCCGCCAAAGCGTGTGATATAGCCGCCCGACGGCGGACGTCACCGTCCACAAGGAGAAGATTTGTTCCCACAGTCAATTGAATACCCCCAGGCTATTATGGCCGTGGTCAACAACCATAATCAAGGGCCAGGAGAGAATTTTCTCGCTCCGGCATGCAAGGCGCGCGCAACTCTGTCATTTGGTGGAACAAATTATTTCGGCGCTCACCCCTTCGAGCAGACACCGCGTTCTCGAGTCATCCGAAATTCGCGAAAGAGCGAATTTCTAAGTCTGTGCCGTCCCGCTCCCCCAGCCCCACCCCCCCCCGGGTACCCGGGAAGGGGTGGGTGGG
>JAMFSI010000002.1 GCA_026225215.1 Sphingomonas palustris
AAATTGGCTCATCTGTCATCTGTCATCTCCCCTATTGCGACGGCGCGCATAACCAAGGCGATGCTCGTTGGCTAGAGCTTTGACGGCCATTCGTGCGGTATGGTGGTGCGTTTGCTACCTAATACCGTGTGCTTGGATGCCCCGCGAGGATTCGAACCTCGATAGACGGAATCAGAATCCGTAGTCCTACCGTTAGACGACAGGGCAAGAAGCGGCGCGTCTAAACAGCGGCTTTCGGTGGGTCAAGGAATAGATGGTGCCGCCATGCCGCCCCCTTGTCGGCGGGCGCGCAGAGCGCTAACATGGATGTCAGGTACCCGCCGCCACGGCGGGCTTTGGCAGAATTGAGTAAAGTGACCATGGCGGAGCAGCTTCCGTCGGCGGCGCGTAAGGAGATCCCGGACGAAAGGGATGAATGTAACCGGCTGGCGAGCGGGCCCGTCCGCGACGCATGCCCCCCCAGCAGGAATCCGACGCTCGCCGACGGCCAGACGACACAGACCACGCCACCGGACTCTACCGGCAGCGTCGGTGCGGCCAACATCGCAGACGCCGATATTGAAGCGGCCAGTGGCCCCATTCCGTTTCGTCGCGTGGGCGATGACGCTGCCGTGCCTGATCTGGCGGCGCGGCCGACACCGGGTTATCGGCAATCCTACGCCGCGATCGATCTTGGCACCAATAACTGCCGGCTCTTGATCGCTCGTCCTTCTGGCGAGCATTTCGTCGTCGTCGATGCCTTCAGCCGCGTCGTCCGGCTGGGCGAGGGACTGGCGCAGACTGGCCGGCTTTCGGAAGCGGCGATGGATCGCGCGGTGGCCGCGCTCCAGATCTGCGCCGACAAGCTGAAGCGGCGCAATGTTCATCTGGCGCGGTCGGTGGCGACCGAAGCCTGCCGTCGCGCGGAAAACGGCGCGGACTTCATCGAACGAGTGCGCACCGAAACCGGTATCCGGCTCGATGTCATCAGTGCCCGCGAGGAAGCCCGGCTCGCCGTGCTCGGTTGCCACATCCTGCTCGAACCGGGGCATGGCCCGGCGATGATCTTCGACATCGGCGGCGGCTCGACCGAACTGGTGCTGATCGAAAGCGGCCCTGGCGTGCCCGTCATTCGTGATTGGAAAAGCGTGCCCTGGGGGGTGGTGTCGCTGACCGAAACCTGCGGTGCCGAGACCGGCAGCCGCAGCGAACGCCAGGCCCGCTATGCCGAAATGCGCCGGCTGGTGGCGGACAGCTTCGCCGAATTCGCCGCGCGGATCGCGCCGGTACGCGAGCGTGCGCCGCAGCTCGCGACGCTACGGCTGCTCGGGACCAGTGGCACGGTTACCACGCTTGCCAGCCTGCACCTCGATTTGCCGCAATATGATCGCCGCGCGGTGGATGGGCTGATCGTGCCCGCTCAGGCCATGCGCCGGATCAGTGAAGAGCTGTCGTCGATGTCTATTCAGGAACGCCGCGAACTGCCGTGCATCGGCCGCGAACGCGCCGATCTGGTCGTCGCCGGCTGTGCCATTCTCGAAACCATCCTCGATCTGTGGCCCGCCGACCGGCTGGGCGTGGCCGACCGGGGTATCCGCGAGGGTATCCTGCGCAGCCTGATCGGCGCTGGTGACGCTGGCGAACGCGCCCGCGCCGCCATGCGCCGCCTGCATCGCTGATGGCCGACGATCTGCGCCGCATCCAAGGCGCCCGCATATGAGCCGCTCGGGCAAGGACCCTGGCGAAAAGCTGCGCAGCGGCAAGGGGCGCACTGTCAGCTCCGTCCGCTGGTTGCAACGCCAGCTCAACGATCCCTATGTCAAAAAGGCCAAGGCCGACGGCTATCGCAGCCGCGCCGCTTACAAGCTGATCGAACTCGACGACAAATTCGGCTTGCTCAAGGGCATTTCCCGCGTTGTCGATCTCGGTATCGCCCCTGGCGGCTGGAGCCAGGTCGTGCGCCAGCGCAAACCGCGCACCGCCATCGTCGGCATCGATCTGCTGCCCACCGATCCGATCCTGGGCGTGATCATCTTCGAGATGGATTTCATGGCCGATGAGGCGCCCGACACGCTGATGCAGGCGCTGGGCGGGGCGCCCGATCTCGTCATGTCCGATATGGCCGCCAATACCGTCGGCCATAAGCAGACCGATCATTTGCGCACGATGGGCCTGGTCGAATGCGCCGCCGACTTCGCCATCGCCAACCTCGCGCCGGGAGGAACCTTTCTGGCCAAGGTACTGGCCGGGGGGACCGATCTCGGGCTGCTGACGCTGCTGAAACGCCACTTCGCCACGGTCAAGCACGCGAAGCCGCCGGCTAGCCGGAAGGATTCGTCGGAATGGTATGTGATTGCGCAGGGGTTTAAGGGAAGCGGCGACAAGGTCGATTAAGGGCAGGGGCCACTGCCCCTGCACCCCATTACTGTCGGCCTTTGGCGACACACGGCGTCGAGTAACGCCGCACTGCTGCTTGGCGCCGTAGGCGCTTTCATCTGACACGCTGAATCGAAAAACGGGGATTTGTTAGCGGCTTTGCCGCAAGACACGACGTTTTATCGACAAGTAAACGCAGCCAATTATCGGGGGTTTGGGGGCCGCCGGCCCCCAAGTCTCACCCTTAGCCTTGCCTCAATTCGCCTTGAGGTAAGCGATCACGTCCGCACGATCCTGCGCGCTATCGAGCCCGGCGAAGGTCATCTTGGTGCCGGCGATATCGTCCCGCGGGCTGGTCAGCCATTTGTCGAGCGCGGCGGCGTCCCACTTGCCGCCCTTATGCGCGACACCATCCGAGAAGGCGTAGCCGCCCCGGCCCTTGCCGACGTCATCGCCGTAGACATGGTAGAGGTTCGGGCCGATGCCGTTGGCGCCGCCCTGGTTGATGGTGTGGCAAGCGCCGCAGCGCTTGAAGATGTCGGCGCCCTTGGCGGGATCGCCGACCAGCGCCACTGCCGGAGCAGCGGCGCCTGCGGCGGCACCAGCTGCCCCGGCGGGGGGAGCAGCGGGCAGCGGCAGGTTGGAGCCCTGCGAATTCAGATAGACGATGACATTGGCGCGATCCTGGGGATCATCGAGCCCGGCGAAGGTCATCTTGGTGCCGGGGGCCATCGCGCGGGGATCGGTCAGCCACTGGTTCAGCAGTTTGAAATCCCACTTGCCGGTATGCGCCTTCAAGGCATCAGAAAAGGCGAAACCGCCCCGGCCCTGCGCGATGGCATCACCGACCACGCCATAGAGATTCGGGCCGATACCGTTCGCGCCGCCTTGCGTGACGGTGTGGCAGGACATGCACTTCTTGAACACGTCCGCGCCCTTGGCCGGATCGGCCTTGCCCAGCAGCGCCTCGATCGGGACCGCTACTGCCGCACCGCCGCTTTTGACCACGCCGGCGATCTCATAGCCCATCTTGTCGGGCCGTTGATCCTTGGTCGCGCGGAAATAATGGCTGCTGATACTGGCCAGGCCCAACGCCACGATGCCGGACGCCAAGGTCCAGCCGGCGATGGTATTAAAACGATCGTCCATGAAATGCCCCGTGGGAAGTGCCCAATATCCGCCGCTCTAGTGACGGGATAAGCCAAGCGCAAGGGCCATTGCGGGTTTCCTGTCATGGCCTTAACGAACGCGCAACATGCACAGCTTTCCTGAACCCGCTCTGGCGCTCGTTGCCACCATGACCACAGCCGCCGCCGCCGATCCCGTGCGCGCCGTGGCGTTTCAAGGCGCGCCTGGGTGCAATGGCCATCGCGCGGCGCTGGAATATGCGCCCGATTGCCTGCCGATGCCGTGTTTCAGCTTCGAGGATGCGCTCGATGCGGTGACCGAGGGCCGGGCGGCGCGCGCGATCATCCCGATCGAGAATTCGCAACATGGCCGGGTCGCCGATATCCATTTTCTGCTGCCCGAAAGCGGGCTTGCCATCGTCGGTGAACATTTTCTGGCGATCCATCACAGCCTGATGGCGCAGGGGCCGGGGCCATTCGTCGCCGCTTACAGCCACCCGCAGGCGCTTGGCCAATCGCGCCATTATCTGCGCGCGCGCGGTATCGTGCCGATGGCTTATGCCGACACCGCCGGCGCCGCCGCGCTGGTGCGCGAGATGAACGATCCGCAGGCTTGTGCGATCGCACCGCCGCTGTCGGCGCAGCTTTATGGGCTGCAGATCATCGAAGATAACGTCGAGGATGCGGCCAATAACACCACGCGCTTCGTCGTGCTGGCGCGTGAGCCGCTCGATCCGGCGACACTGCTGCGCGAGGCGGGCGAGGATACGGTGATGACGACCTTTATCTTTGAGGTGCGCAATGTTCCCGCCGCGCTGTTCAAGGCGCTGGGCGGTTTTGCCACCAATGGCGTCAATATGACCAAGCTCGAAAGCTATCAGCAGGGCGCCAGCTTTGCCGCGACGATGTTCTTTGCCGATATCGTCGGCGCGCCCGGCGATGCGGCGGTGGACCGGGCCTTTGAAGAGCTGGCCTTCTTTTGCAAGGAATTGCGCCAGTTGGGCAGCTATCGCCAGGCGCGCGCGCGCGGCTGAGCGGCTGCCGCTTGCCAGCAGTCCACGGCCATGTCACCAAGCCCTGTGGACAGAGGGGGAGCCGTGGCAGCGGATCAGCAGCTAACAGCGGTGGCGGCGGGAAGCTCAGCTGACGTTTCGCGTCAGGCTTCGCCCGCCTGGCAAGCCTTGCGGGCGGCGGGCGATCTGCAGTTCGGCCCGGTGCAGCCGCAAGCGGTGCCCCCGTTTTCGCCGCCGCAATGGCTGCAGGCGCTGGGCCGCATCCTCGAATTTATCTTCAAGCCACTGGCGCGCGCGCTGGGCATCGGTTGGCCGGTCATGCAATGGCTGCTGATCGGAGCGGCGGTACTGGTGCTTGCGCTGCTGATTTGGCGGCTGGCGGTCGGGCTATTGGCCAAGGCGCGCGCGCGCCGGCAAGCAGCGCCCACCGAATGGGCGCCGGACCGCGCCGAGGCCGTAGCCTTGCTAGAAGACGCCGACCGGCTGGCGGTGGAAGGCCGCTATGACGAGGCGGCGCATCTGTTGTTACGGCGCAGCTGCAACCAAATCCGCGACGCGCACCCCGGCTGGCTGCATCCGGCCAGCACCGCGCGCGAAATCGCGGCGCTCGCCGAGCTGCCCGCACCGGCTCGCTCCGCCTTTGCGGTGATCGCCGATCGCGTCGAGGCCAGTCGCTACGCCCTGCGGGCGCTGATCGAGGCAGACTGGCAGGCGGCTCGCCATGCTTATGCGCAATTCGCGCTGCACGGGTCGGGAACGGCATGAGCGAGGGGTCCTCGACCGCCGCGATGTCCGTGCGCACCGGGCTGGCGCTGGTGGCGGTGGGCGCGATGCTGTTCCTGGCGCTGTTGTGGATGATCGGCACCGGTTATGGCTTCGATAATAGCAATGACGGCGGCAGCCACGCCGGCGGCAAGGGCTTGAACGGCTTGGCCGGGCTAGTCCGGCTGGCGGAGGCGGACGGCTGGGAGACGGTGCTGGCCCGCGACGATACTGCGCTCGACCAACCGGGTCTGCTGGTGCTGACCCCCGAAGCCGGTGCTTCGGGCAAGGAGATCGCCCGCATCGTCAGTCGCCATCGCCGGATCGGCCCGGTCATGGTGATTTCACCCAAATGGCTGGCAGAACGATTGCCCCGCCAGATTCCGGGCGCCAAGGAGGGTTGGGTCACACTGGTGGGGGTGCAGCCGCCCCATTGGCCGGGATTTCTCGATCGAGTCAATGTCGGCATATTCCATGGTGCCAATGCCTCACCGCTCCATTGGCAAGCCGCAGGGCTGAGCGGACGTATGCCCGATGCCAGTGTGATCGAAGCGGGCAGCGGTACCGACGATTCGGGCCAGCCGTTGATCCCGTTAGTGCGGGCAGGTAGCAATTCAGCGAACGCCAGAAGTAACCCACTAGCCGCTTATGTCGCCACTGCGCGCCCCACACCGCCGCTCGATCGGCTGGCGCTGGATGGCGCGGGCAGCAAAGTTGGGGCGCCGCCCTCCACCGAATACCCACTGGTGCTGGTGTTCGAGCCCGATCTTCTCGACAATTACGGCATGGCCGATCCTGCCAATGCCGCGCTCGCCATTCGTTTGCTCGATGCCGCCGGACAGGGCGTGCCGCGCCAAGTCACCTTTGACCTGACGCTGAACGGGCTGGGCCATGCTCCCAATCTGCTGACGCTGGCCTTTACCCCGCCGTATCTCGCCGCCACCTTGTGCCTGATTCTGACCGCCATCGCGGCGGGCTGGCGCAGTTTTTGCCGCTTTGGCGCGGCCCGCACGCGCACCCGCGAACTGGCCTTCGGCAAATTGCCGCTGGTGACCAATTCCGGCGCGCTGATCTTGCGCGCACGACGGCTGCATTTGCTGGGGCCGCCTTACGTCACCGCCACGCGCGAGCGGATCGCCCGCGCGCTGGCGCTATCGCACGCCGACACTGCGCAGACCGAGGCGGCGATCGATCGGGCCTTGGCAGCGCGCGCCAGCGCGGCGGAGAAGCCCCCGCGTGGATTTGCCGAAGCGGCGCAAAATCTGCATCACGCTCGCGGGCAAACCGCGATCGTCGAGGCGGCACGCGCGCTGCATGATCTTGAAAGGATGTTGATCCGATGAGCGATTCGCCCGAACTATCCGAGCCGGTGACCAGTCCGACCACGACGATCCGCGCGCTCGCCGAGGCGATTCGCGGCGAGGTTGCGCGCGCCGTGGTCGGCCAGGAGGAGACCGTCGAACATCTCCTGATCGCCTTGCTGGCCCAGGGGCATGTGCTGCTGGAAGGGCCGCCGGGTACCGCCAAGACCTTCCTCGCGCAGTGTTTCGCCGCCAGCCTTGGGCTCGATTTCGGACGCATCCAATTCACCCCCGACCTGATGCCCGGCGATATTCTCGGCGCCAATCTGTTCAATTTCCAGACCAGCCAATTCACCCTGACGCGCGGGCCGATCTTCTGCGACATGCTGCTCGCTGACGAAATCAACCGCACCCCGCCCAAGACTCAGGCCGCACTGCTCGAGGCGATGCAGGAGCGCCGGGTCACGCTCGATGGCACCGCGCATCTGCTGCCGCCGCATTTCATGGTGGTGGCGACGCAAAATCCGATCGAGAGCCAGGGTGTCTATCCGCTGCCCGAGGCCCAGCTCGACCGCTTCCTGTTCAAGCTGCTGGTGGCCTATCCGACGTTGGCCGAAGAAATCCGCATCGTCACGCGGTTCGGCAGCCGCAGTGGCCCGGCGCGCCCCGCCGATCTCGGCGTCAGCGCGGTCTGTGACGAGGCGGCCCTCACCGCCGCCGCCGCCGCAGTGCGCGCGATTACGCTGGCCGAGCCGATCGCCGATTATGTCGTCCGCCTGATCCGGGCCACGCGCGAAAGCGCCGATCTGGCTTGTGGCGCCAGTCCGCGCGCCGCCGTGCTGCTCGCCAACGCCGCTCGCGCCCGCGCCGCGCTGGCGGCGCGCGATTACGTGCTGCCCGACGATATCAAGGCATTGGCCCCGGCGGTGCTCCGCCACCGCTTGCTACTCAGCCCCGCCGCCGAGATCGAGGGCAAATCGGTCGAAGCGCTGCTCGCCGACCTGATCGACCGGACCGAGGCGCCGCGGTGAAACTACGCCGCCCCGGTTGGCTGCCTGCGATCACGCTGGTGCCCACTCTTACGCTGGTGATAGTGCCGACCGGGCGTGCGGTGCTGTTGCTGGCCCTGACCGCGCCGCTGGCCCTGCTGGTAGCGGCGTTGGCGCCTGGGCTGTGGAGCGTGATCCCGGCATTGGCCGGTACGCTGTTGCTGCTGACCGTGCTCGACGGGCTATTGGCCGGCCGCCTGATCGATGCGCGCCTCATCGCCCCGCGCGAGATCGCGGTGGGTACCACCGGCGCAATCGCCGTGCTCGCCGATTTCGCGCGCAATCCCGGCGCCGTAGCCGCCTCGCTGGCGCTCGATCCGCGTCTGGCCCCCGGCGGCAGGCTCGATCTGACCCTGGCGCCCGATCCCGCGAGCGGCGCACATGAGGGCGCGGCCAACTTTACCGCGAACCGACGCGGCAATGGCACGGTAACCCGGCTGGCGCTGCGCTGGCATGGGCCGCTGAGCCTCGGCGCGCGCCAAACCAGCCGCGCCCTCGCTCAGGAGCTTTGCGTAGTGCCCGATATCGGCCCGGTCCGCTCGCCGGCGCTGCAAGTCTTTCTGCGCGATTCGCAATTCGGCATCGTCGCCCGGCGATTGCGCGGCGAAGGCACCCAATTCGAGGCGCTCGCCGAATATCAGCCGGGCATGGATCGCCGCCGCATCGACTGGAAGGCCTCGGCCCGCCATAGCTTGCTCTACGCCCGCGAATACGAAGCCGAGCGCAATAACCAGATCGTCTTCGCCTTCGATTGCGGGCAGGCGATGTGCGAGCCCGTTGCCGGATTGCCGCGAATCGACCGAGCCGTCACCGCGGCGCTGACCACCGCCTGGGTGGCGCTGAAAGGCGGCGACCGCGTCGCCTTGTTCGGCTTTGCCGCGCAAGTATCCGTGGCAACGCCCTTCGCTCAGGATGCGCGCGGCTTTCACCGCCTCCAGGAAGCCGCCGCCACGCTCGATTACCGCGCCGAGGAGCCCAATTTCACCCTCGCCCTGGCCAGCCTGACCGCGCGGCTGCAACGCCGCTCCCTGGTCGTGGTATTCAGCGAATTCACCGACCCCGCCGGCGCGGAAATGATGATCGAAAGCATCGGCCGGCTCGTCGCCCGCCACCGCGTGGTCTTCGTCACACTCGCCGACGAGGAACTCGAAGAAATCGCCGAAGCCGCGCCCGAGAGCGCTCAAACGCTGGCGATGGCGGTCACCGCCGACAGCCTGCTGCGCCAGCGGGCGCTTGTCGTGCAGCGCTTGCGCCAGCTCGGCGTGGAAGTGATCACCGCGCCGCACCGGCTGATCGGCACCCGATTGCTCGATGCCTATCTGGCGATCAAGCGAGCGGAGGGGATCGGGTGAGGGTGAAGGCGACAAAGGATATGAGGATAGACCTGGGGCCAGGGGCCCCAGACCCCATTACTGTCAGCGTTGTGTGCCGATCGAGCTTGGCGCACGCCTTAAGCGCCGCAGGCTTTAATACCGCTGCGCGGCGGGGCCCTACATCGCGAGATTGCGCCACGAAGCCAATGACGGGGAGCGCGAGGGGGTTACCCCTCGCACCTAATCTTTTCAAATCGCTTGAAAAATCTCAACTATGAGTCTCGAACCGCCTTCCTCCCGGCTCACCGCTCTCCGCCAACGTTTCGGCTCGCCCCAGGCCGCCGCCGATGCCGCGATCGAGGCCGCAGCGCTGCGGTCCGATCGGTTTCGCCAGGCGCGGGAGGGCGATTGGCGGCGGCTGGATACGATCCTCAAGCGCATGGAATCGGGGCGGTTGCGGCGTTTGTCCGATGCCGATGTGCTCGATCTGCCGGTATTGTATCGCGGCGCGGTGTCCAGCCTGTCGATCGCGCGGGAGACTTCGCTCGACGCGGCGACGCTGGCGTGGCTGGAGGAGCTGGTGCGGCGGGCGTGGTTTCAGGTCTATGGCCCGCGCCAGTCGCTGCTGGGCTGGTTGCGCGGGTTTTTCGGGGGTGGCTGGCCGGCGGCGGTGCGGGCGATGTGGCTCGATGTGTGGATTGCGCTGGCGGTGATGGTCGCGGGTGGGGTGCTGGGCTGGGGCTTGGTGGCGCATGATCCGCATTGGTATGGCGCGCTGGCGGGGATGCCTGCGGACGATCCCCGGGTGCCGGGTACGAGCAAGGCGGCGTTGCGGGCGGTGCTGTTTCCTGATCCGCGCGCGCCGGAGCAGAATTTCCTCTCGGTGTTTGCCGCTAGTCTGTTCGGGCACAATGCCCAGATTGCCATTCTTGCCTTTGCGCTGGGGTTTGCTTTCGGCGTTCCCTCGCTGATGCTGCTGGTACAGAACACCGGCATGGCAGGGGCGCTGCTGTGGCTGTATCACGGCCAGGGGCTGACTTGGGAGCTGCTTGGCTGGCTCGCCATTCATGGCACCACCGAATTATTCGCGATTCTGCTGGCGGGTGCGGCGGGCTTGCATATCGGTCGCTCGATGGCCTTTCCCGGTCAGCTTTCGTTGCTGGATGCCGCCGCTGCCGCTGGGCGTCGCGCGGCGGTGGTGATGGTGGGGGTAGTGCTGATGCTGCTGGTGGCGGCGACGCTGGAGGGTTTTGCGCGGCAATTGATCCAGAATACCGGAATGCGAATGGCGATCGGCGGCGCCATGCTGGTGCTGTGGCTGGGGTATTTCTACATTCCGCGGCGCGGTAGCAGGGGCGGGAGCGCATGACCGCTGTTGCAACTGCAAACCCGGCGATCCGACGCGATACGGCGATTCGCAGTATCGTTACCCCCGAGGGCGTCAATCTACCGCTCAAACTGGCGGGGCGTGGGGCGCGGCTGGGCGCGCTTGCGCTCGATATTTTCTTCATCGGCCTGGTGATCGTCGGATCGATCGTCGCGTTGATCTATCTCGGCCTCAATCTGGCTCACCTGGGCGGGCCCAAGGCGCAGAAGGGCGGCTTTATCTCGGCGCTGCAATTTCTGGTGATCCTGTTCTTTATCGGCGGTTTTCTGCTCCACAACGGCTGGTTTCTTTTTTTCGAACTGGGCCCGCGCGGGGCGACCCCCGGCAAGCGGCTGCTGGGCATTCGTGTCGCCGCGCGTGATGGCGGGACGTTGACGCCGGAGATGGTCATCGCCCGCAATCTGCTCCGCGATATCGAGCTGTTCATGCCGCTCGGCTTCCTCGTGCAGCAGATGGCCAGCGGCGGAAGTGGCGCCGGCGGACTGGCGGCGACGGCCTGGTTCGCGCTGTTCGCGCTGTTTCCCTGCTTCAACCGCGACCGCTTGCGCGCCGGTGACTTGATTGCTGGCACCTGGGTGGTGGAAACGCAAAAGCAGCGCTTGCTTCCGGTCATGAGCCTCGTGTCGGCTAGTGCGGCGACCGAGCCCGACGATCGCCAGGCCTATCACGCCACCCCGCATGTCTATCGTTTTGGCGAGGCCGAACTCGCGATTTACGGCGAGCATGAATTGCAGACACTGGAACGGGTGTTGCGCGACAATCGCCCGGAGACACTGGCAGCAGTGGCCGAGGCGATCTGCGTCAAGATCGGCTGGACCGCGCCCGGTCCGGGTGAAATCCAGCCATTCCTGCAAGCCTTTTACACCCAATTGCGGGCCCGGCTGGAAAGCGGGATGCGCTTCGGCAAACGCAAAGCGAACAAATTTACGGTGTAGTTTGATTCGCAATTCGCCAGAGGCGAATTGGAGCGCGGTGCCGGCCCTCTCCCCCGGGTTGGTGGCCCCCCCGTAAGGTACCCGGTGGGTGGGACCCACCCCGGGGGGTGGGCCGGCACCCCGCCACAAAATATCGCCGCGAATTTGGGACC
>JAMFSI010000067.1 GCA_026225215.1 Sphingomonas palustris
CGGTGTAGCCCGCCAGCATGATCGGCACCGTGCCGCAGTTGCCATAGGCCTGGACCGCGCTGTCGAGGATCGAGGTCGCCTCAGGCGTGAGGTCCGACTTATCCCAGTCGAAGAACACGATGTAGGGCCCCTTGTTGCACACGGCCGCAACGGGCGGAGGCGGCGGGGGAGGCGGCGGCGGGGGAGGCGGCGGAGGCGGCGGCGGGGGAGGCGGCGGCGGCGAAGCGGGCTGACCGAAGTGGTAGGTCAGCGTGGCGAGCACCGAGTGCGTGCGCAGCTTCACCAGCGCTCCCGAACCATCGCTGAAGTGATAGCGATCCGCATCGGGGTGGAAGTAACGATACTTCAAGCCCACCGAGATATGTTCATCGATCGGCAAGTCGACACCGGCGATCGCCTGCCAGGCGAAGCGGCTGTCGTGACCGGCAACACCACCCGCGGGCGGAACCTGGATCAGATCATAGGTCTTGGCCCAACCGGCACCACCACCGGCGTAAAATTGCGGACCATGCGCAGGGCCAAACTCATAGAGGGCATTGCCCATCGCCGAGATGGTCGATGTGCGGCCGTAGAGGCCGCCATTGCTGGTGATGGTGCCAGCGGGCGTATACAGCCGCTTGGGATGAAGACGCTCGTAATTGCCTTCGGCTTCCAGGCGGAAATGGCCAAAGTCATAACCGACCGCGCCGGCAACGTCCCAGCCCAGCTTATTGTGGACTTCGCCAACCTGGCCAACGCGAGGGTCGTCCACTTTCTGGTTCTGCGAGATCGTGCCGCCGCCTTCGGCTTCGATATACGGTCCCGGCGTGCCGGCATAAGCCCCGGTGCTGAGCGCCGTTGTGGCCAATGCCAGTCCAATTACTACTCTTCTCATTTGTATTCCCCTTGGCTTGAGAAACCCTCCAACGCTCTAGCCAGCGCCGCGATTTCCGGATTTCAGAGTGATGAATGGCCCAAGCTGTGATTTGTTGCATCGCAACGAGATTTTTCGGAACTTCCTCCAAATCCGCGACAAATGTGCAACAGTATACGTTGCGAAAGCATGAACGGGCTATTTCAAAGCGTTCGCCGGCACACCGCGCGTTCCAGGGCGCGGTCCTCGATCGAATAATAAAGCCAGAAGGGCGATCCGGTGCTCGCCGCCGCCTGCGCCGGAACCAGGCAGGAAGCCGCAAAAGCGATATCAACGACACCGGATGACAGCTTCGGCGGAGTGATGAGCGGGGTCGTGCAGCGGGCAATGACATGGGCATAATCGCGATCGAACATCACCCAACCGATGCGCCAATGGGCATCCTGCGTGGCGCCATTGTAAAACATCACCGGATGATCGGGATCATCGGTCAGCAACGGGCCGGTCGAAAGATGCCAGCGATCCCATGCATCCGCGCGCGGGGCAAAGGGTTGCGGCTGCTCATGCCACGGTCCGGCGACCCCCGGGCCGACGGCAAGTCCGATCAGCGAAGCATCGTTCCGGGCAAATTCGTAAAATAGCCGCCAGCCACCGTTGCTGGTGCGATTGACCGTGGCTTCCTTGGTATTGCCCTCGGTTTTAGAAGACGCCAGCGCCACGCCGAGCTTGACCAGCGTGGTGGGGCTGTCACCCTCGGCATACAGCATCTGGCCGCAGCTGCGCGCGGCATCGACGCCGGTGTAATAGACGATGTAACGACCGTTCTCGATGACCACCGTTGGATCCTCGCACCCCCCGGCGTCCAGTCCCGCGGGGTCAGGGGCCAGCACCGGCTCGTCATGCATGGTGAAAACGAGCCCATCCTGGCTGGTGCCGTACCAGACCTGACCGGTATCGCTGGCGTAGCGCCCATGCCTGGGCACACCGCGCACCATAATGCCGTAGTCGCCACCTGGTTCCTGCCAGACATAAGGGCTCATCAGATCGCGATCGGTGAGTTCTCCCCCGCCGTGCAAGGTGAGCCGCTCGGTGCGATCGACCTCAAAACCGGCGAAACTACCCGACGTCTGGCTCAGGCCCAAATTCATGCGCCCTGGCCCAACAGCAGCGACAGTGCGCCATCGATGGTGATCGTGGTCCCGGTGATATAGGCCGCTTTGTCGGAGGCGAGAAAGGCTACGAGATCGGCCACTTCCTCAGGCGTACCCGCGCGGCGCATCGGGATATGGGCCTCGAGCGCTGCCCGATAGGCCTGATCCTGCATCGCCCGTTCGTTCATCGGCGTCAGCACCATCCCGGGGGCAACCGCGTTGACGGTAATGCCTTGCGCCGCCACTTCGAGCGCCAGCACCCGCGTCAGATTACGCAGCGCGCCCTTGGCCGCGCAATAATCGGCGGCACCGGCCCGCATCGCCTCGGCATGGATCGAGGAAATATTGATGATCCGACCGGGCGGCAGGCCGGGATTTGCCGCAAAGTCGCGTACCAGGCGGCGCGAGGTCAGGAATGCCCCATCGACATCGGCGCCGAACAATCGGTGCCACTGATCGAAGCTCATCTTTTCGACCGTGACGCCGCTCTGGTTGATACCCGCCGAATTGACCAGCACGCTGGGGATGCCGAGTTCGCGGGTCACTGTGTCGAAGGCCGCCTCCACCGCTGATTCACGCTCGATATCGGCCTGAACGGCGATAGCGCGCGATCCCGCAGCGGTTATCGCGGCAACGGTACGCCCCGCGCTATCGACGTCGCTGTGATACAGCACGCCGATCGCCATGCCGGCCGCACCCAATGCCGCCGCCGACGCTGCGCCGATCCCGGATTCCGCCCCGGTGACCAATGCCACGCGCTTGTTCCCCGTGCTCATGCCCGCTTGCTCATTTCTGCGTGCTCACCGGGGCGGCACCGGCGATAGCACCATCCGCGCATGCCACGAGGCACCGGGGGCCAGCGCGACGATGCCGGGCTTGGCGAAAATATTTCCGGTAAAACCCTCGGGATCGGCGAGGCCTTGCCAGGGTTCGATGCAGATATAGCCGCCACCCGGCTTGGTCCAAACCCCAAGCAACGGAAAATTGTCGAAGTCCACGCGGATATGCCGCCCGCGCTGTGCGCCGTTTTCCTCGGCGCCATAATTGACGCAGCGGCTGGCGAGATCGCTGAATATCAGCGCATCGGCGGTGAACAGATCGTCGCGCAATGCGAGCTTGCGACCCTCGACCGGGCTGGGCTGGCGCTCGGGCAGGATCAAGCCATCGCCATCGAGCCGGCTGATCGGCGCTGGCTCGGGCGCGGCGAAAGTGATGAAATGATCGGCACGCGACGCACCCGGCTCCAGCGGCCAACGCAAGGCAGGGTGAAAGCCAAAGGAAAATGGCAGCGCACCCTCGCCCGGATTATGCACGCTGACCGCCACTTGGAGCGCGCCTGCTGCGCATGTGAAGCGCAAATCGAGCTGAAATTCGAAAGGATAGACCTTGCGGCTTTCAGGGCTGGCTACCAACCGCAACAAGGCGGAGTCTTCGCTCTGCTCGATCACCGCAAACCGCGAATGGCGCGCAAATCCATGCCGGGGCAACGCATAGCTACGATCCTGGTAGCGATAGGCGCCACCGGCAAGGCTGCCGATAATCGGAAACAGGATCGGCGCGCGTCCATTCCACACTTGCGGATCGCCCGACCAGAGCAAGTCGGTACCGTCGTGGTCGATGAACCGCCACAATTGAGCGCCGTGCAGATTGATGCTTGCCCTCAGTCCGTCCGCCTTGCCCAAATCGATATAATCGGGTGACTCAGGACTGGTCATCGCGTTCTCCGACAACTGGATCTCGGTAAAGAGCCATGCCAGGCGAAGCGTCCGCCCCGCCTGGCATGGCCCGGCATTATTGAACCGTCTGCGTGACGGTGGTGCGAGTCGTATCGCTGGCGGTTGTAGCCGGCGTCGTGGTGTGATGCACGACGTGATGGTGATGCACGGTGCCGGTGGTGTGATCGGTGGTGGTCACCGTGGTCGCCACTTGAGCGGGCGGCGCGGCGGCGGCCTGAGCCGCGGTCATTTGCGCATTCTCGGCCCGAGCATTGGCGTCGGCGGCCTGCGATCGCGCAGCGGCAGCGTCCTGTTGCGCGGCTGCGGCGGTCTGCTGGGCATCAGCGGCACTCTGCTGCGCCGCGCCGACTTGCGCCCGCGCATCTTCGTTCTGATGAGCCGCTGCCATATCCCGGTGCTTTTGATGTTCCAGCACAACCGCATCCGCCAGCGAGGATGCGTGGTTCGCCGCGATGATCGCATCTTCCTTCTTGCCGGCGCTCACGTCCTCGCGGGCATCCTTCAGCGCCTGCTCGGCACCGGCGAACTCTTGCGGCACATCGGCCGCAGCACCGGAGGCGCGTGCGGTTTCAAGCTTGGCCTGGGCGGCGGCAATCGCTTCCTGGGCGCGGTCGCCCTTGCCCTCGGCAAAGGCCGGGCTCGCCAATGCAAGCGCCAGCGCCGGGGCCAGCGCGGTTAGATAAATAGTCTTCGGGGTCATGATACTCTCCGTAAGGTTGGATCAAACTCCCGCCTTGCCGGACTGAACTGATAGTGGCCCCCGATGTTCCCATGAGGCCATTTGGTTGGAAATTCCGGTTCCCGGAATTTCGAAGCGCGGTGCCGGCCCGCTCCCCCGGCCCAGCCGCCCACAGGGTACCTTAAATGGGCGACTGAGC
>JAMFSI010000068.1 GCA_026225215.1 Sphingomonas palustris
CGTCGAAAACTACTTCGCCAAAATCAAGGAATTCCGGGGAATCGCAACCCGTTACGACAAAACTGACCAGAGCTTCAGCGCCAATCTCAACCTCGCCGCAACAATCATCGCATGCCGCTAAATGTCCACGGGCCTTAGAAGTTTAGCGAAATCGTGCCGAAATATTCGCGCGGCGCGATCGGATAGGCCGAAAAGCTGTTCGCCGCCGAACCAATCGATATCGTCGACCAGCCCTTGATATCGCCGAGATTGGTGACGTTCAGGCTTATTTCGGCCTTACTGGCATGGATCAAGCTCGCTGGGAGTTGAGCCGCGAGCCGCAACGAGGTGAGGAAATAGGATGGTACGCTGGTGTCATTCACGTAGGTTGCATAACGCGACCCCACGTAATCGCCGATAAGCTGTGCTTCGAACGGGCCGACCGAGAGCGTCGCCACCGTCTTGTTCATCCACCTCGGGCTGCCGGGAACCTGCTTCCCGCAAGTGGGAACCACACCATTTACGACAACAAACCCGCCGATACACGTGCCGGTTGCCGAGCCGATCCCGGTGGCGGTCGATGTGTAATCACTCTCATAGGTCGAGCTGTTGTAGGAGGTGGCGTTGTAGATCGACACCGCATGCCCGAAATGCAGCGTGAACGCCGCATCGACACCATCGGTATGGACGCTGCCGACGTTCACCAGCGTGGCCGTGCCGCCGGTGATGCCGCTGCCGGCGATGCCTCCGGGGTTGCTGTTGATCGCCAACTGGCGGTTGTTGAACACGACATGATAGTAGTTCACCTGAGCCTCGATCGCGCTGAGGAAACCGCCCGGAATACTGCGATGTTCGCGCAGGCCGGCTTCATAGGTCCAGCTGGTCTCCGGCTTGCCGCTTTGCGCAAAGGCGTTGAAAGCGGCCTGGCTGCCGGTGAACCATGGCGACAGCGAGGCGCCGCCCTCATACGTCATATATTGGCGCAGGTTCTCCTGCACGTTGAGGTAGACTTCCTCATGATCGGTCAGCTGATATTTGGCGCCGAAAGCCGGTAGGAACCAGCGCTCGGTATCGAGCCTGCCCTGCGGCAATCCTCCCTGCAGGCCCGAAAGCGAACCCGCGACCGGCTGCACCGGGTAAAAGCCGTCAGCCCATTGCGCGCTGGTCTTGAAGCCCGCCTCGATCGCCAGGCGTCGCGTGGCTTGCCAATCGTCCTGCAGATGCAATTGCAGATCCTCGACGCGCGCTTCACCCTGATATTGGGTGAACAAGGGCGCCTCGACGTCCAGCGGTGCCTTATAGGGCGAACTGCTCGCCGGATCGCTTGCGCTCACCGCATACCAGCGGCGCCATTGCGTCGCGCTATTGTGCTCGTACCAGCCGCCGAACTCGATCTGGTGCGCGCCGAGATCGACATTGAGCTTGGAGATCACCCCTTCGCGGTCGATGCGATATTCGGTGGTGCGGGTAACGAGGCCCGAGCCGCCGGTCGCCGCGACCAGCGCGTTGCCGAGTGCGGCATTGCCAACGCCGTTGCCATTGCTGCCGAAATGGGCGTCGGTCGCATAATTGGGATCGAGATAGGCCTGGATAACGGTGATCGACTGCCCCAGCGGCCCGGCGACGACGCCAGCAGCATTGTCATGGTGGATATAGGCCGTGGTCGACCAGTTTACCCGGCTCGACAAATGCGCATCGTATTTGACATAGCCGAGATAATCGGTGCGCAGCGCGTCCGAATAATAATTGTGGTAATTGCTACCCTGGGCTGCCGGGGTATTGCCGAAGCCGTCCATGTAGGACCGTATCCCGCTGAGATTGGGATAATAATAGGGGCGGGTATAGGGCGTATACAGCTGCGCGGCGGTGGCGGGCGCAGCTCCAGCCGAAGGCACGAAGAAGCTGGTCGCATCCTCATTGGGCTCGGCCTTGTTGGCATAGTCGAAATAGAGCGTGAGCTTGCCCACCGAATCTTCATGGATCAGCTTCGCGTTGACTTGATAACCACCCTGGATGCCGTCAAAATCCCACGCTCGGGCGCGCTGGCGGTCAACCGAGAGATAGAGCTTGGTCTTCCGATCTTCACCGATCAGGCCGGTGTCGAGCCGCAGATAGGTCCGCGAGGTGCCATAGCTGCCCGCTGTCTCATCGACCTGCAGACCGAGGTGGTCGGCGGGATCGGCCGAAAAGGTCTCGACCGCGCCGCCCAGATTGCTGGTCGAAGCGGTGCCGAGATCGCCCGCGCCGGTCGAGACGACGACCCGGCCGACATTCTCCGAGATCACCGCGCGCTGCGGCGACAGGCCATTGTAATTGCCATAATTCTGGTCGCCCAGCGGCACGCCGTCCATGGTGTAGCCGAGCTGCTGGAAATTGAAGCCATGGATATAGATCTGCGCGTTCTGCTCATTGTTGCCCCAGGGATCGGAGGTGATGTACAGCACGCCGGGCAGCGTTTCGATCGCCTTGAGCGGTGACACGCCGGGCAGGATCTTCTGAATTTCCGCATGCGTAACCGCCGTGGCCGAGCGGGTCGCCTTGGCGGTGACGATGATGGTCTCGCTGCTGTCCGCAGCGGATGCCGCGCTGTCCGTAGCTGGTGTCGGCGCCGCATCCTGCGCGAAGGCGGGGGTGGCCGCGAGCGTGGCGATACCGAAAAGCAGCGAACTGCGCAGCGCGCGGAAATTGGACATGATACCCCCCGATTGGCTCTTCGCATGCTGCGAATGCGAAGGCGCTAGGAGGCTGGCGTGACACCGCCATGAAGTTTCCAAGACGGGTGGATGACAGCGTTATTGCAAGGGTGCGGCGAACGGCGAACGGCCCCGTGCATCAACCGAGAATGCGAGACTCCCGCAGATAGACGAACTCGCCCGACCCCGACCAGGCCAAGCCGTCGGGATAGCGCAATTCCAATCCGGCGAGATCCTTCTCATCCGCCAGGCGGACATTGACGCCCATCTGAATGTTGCCGAACTTCGCGACAGCGCTCGCGGTCAGAACAAAGTGAGTCGTGGAGCCGCAATTTGCGCAGAAGTGGATTTCCGCAGCCGGGTCGGTTTTATCGTCCCGGCTATAGCCCTTGGTCGCCCCCTCGACGCGCACCTCGGAAGGATCGAAATAAGCCCAGCGAGCACCCGATTTGCTGCAAAGCGTGCAGTTACACTCGTTGACGAAATCAGCTTGTCTTGCGGTTTCGATGCGGACTTGGCCGCAGAGGCAGGAAAGGTTCAACATTTCCATGCCCTATCAGGAGTGACGCTGGATCGATAGCCGCTTGATCACGACCAGGTCCGGTCAACCACCTTTTGGGAAGCAGAAGTGGCCATTGATTGTTACGGCGAGAGGTTGCTTCGCGCGACGAGTAACTGGTGAAATCGCATGAGGTACAGCTTCCCTTATCTGCTGGCAGCGATGTGTATCGCTATGTCCGGCGTCCCCGCCAAGGCTGCGAATACAAGAAAATGGCGATCGCGAACGGTTCCGAACCGTTGTTGGGGCAGTCCTCACTGTCTACGGCAGGAATAACGACCGAAATAGGGCGTGTTGAGATTTGGCTCAGGCTGCGGCGAGCCGAAGACGACCGCAGGTCAAAATGGTGCTTTTTCGTGACTCGGAGCGCAGCGTACTCAAAGTACGAGAGCACCGGAAGCACGGAAAAGCGCCATTTGCAGCCCGGCATGGGCTGAATATCACACGCCCTAGAGCGCCAGAAAAATGACGGGGAGCCCGAGGAGGCTACCCCTCGGCCCTATTCTTCCCTTATCTCAATCCGCCCCCATCACGCCCGCCGCCGCGCGGACAGCGAGCGGCAGTGGCCGATCACCGCCGAGGTCGCCGCGTGGACTACGCCGGCGTCGCTCAGCGCTACCCCGGCTGGGCGATTGGCGAGCGCCAGCGGCAGCGAGACGTAGCCGGCGCGGATGCTGGCGGTGGCGAGGCGCCACCAGGCGCGGGAAAATTCGGTCATGATCATCGCGAGCGCGGCGGGATCGGGGGTATAAGTGGCAATAAAGTGCGCATGCGTGCGGGTGATGATTCCCGCGATCCGGCCCAGCGTCGCGGCATCGGGTGCCGGATTGCCGCTGGCGAAGTGGCGAGTCACCAGGCCGGCGGC
>JAMFSI010000069.1 GCA_026225215.1 Sphingomonas palustris
CTCGACGCAAGTCGGACCCCAAGCTCAACGGGCGCACCGATCACGCCGGTATGGGGTGGCCACCCCATACCGGCACCTGAACTCCTTCCGGATATTCAAGATGAACGCAAACTAACGAAGCTCAGCACGGACGGGAAAGGGGCTTGGATCGCGTTGATTGAACTTGGCATTAGACAAGTGCCATCAGGCTGGCATTACCACCCGCCGCCGTGGTGTTGATCGAGATCGACTGCTCCTCGACCAGCCAGTCGGCGCGATAACTCCCTTGCCCATCGGCCTGCTGCACCAGCGGAATGGGCCCATCGCGGGCAGCCAGTTGCGCCAGCAGCGCGGCGGTGCCATCGCCCGGTTCGATCAGCACGCCGGCAAATTGGGCTTGGTCGGGCAAGGTGGAAACCCATTCGATCCGTTTAGCCAATTCGGCCGGCATGGCCGCGAAACCTGAGGGTCGTTCCGCCGGCCACAGCACGGTGACGTGGTCACCTGCCGCCAGCGCCGCGGCAAGCTGGGCGATCAATCCTCGCCGGGTATGCGGAACCAAGAGCACCTGCCCGCGCGGCTGCAGGACGTAGAGATTGCGCTCACCGACCGGGCCCATCAATTCCCCACGCCGGCCGAGCAGGCTGGCAGCGCCAGTCTGACGCACGACCGCCGCACTGGCGCTATCCCCGCTTCCGTCGAGCCAATCGGCAAAGACGGCGAGCAACGGATCGGGCACGGCTTGCCCCGGCAATACCATGTCCGGCGCAGCCTGCATCAGCCGACCCAGATAAAGCGGCCCGCCCGCCTTCGGCCCCGTCCCCGACAAGCCGCGCCCGCCGAACGGCTGAACGCCGACCACGGCGCCGATGACGTTGCGATTGACGTAAATATTGCCGGCCTGCGCCCGCGCGGTGACATGGGCAATGGTTTCGTCGAGCCGCGTGTGCAGCCCGAAGGTCAGGCCATAGCCGGTGGCATTGATCGCCGCGAGCGTCGCGTCGAGATCGGCGCGGGCGTAGCGCAACACATGCAGCACCGGCCCGAACACCTCGCGCTCGATCTGGTCGATCGCGGCAATTTCGATGACGGTCGGCGCAATAAAGGTGCCGAGTTCGCATTCCTCGGGCAACGGGACTTGCGAAACCCGGCAACCCAGCGCGCGCATCCGTTCGATATGCGCCGCGATGGCTTCTTTCGCCTGGGCAGTGATGACCGGGCCGATATCCGTCGCCAGGCGCTCGGGATTACCCACCGCCAGTTCGGCCAGCGCGCCCTTGAGCATCGCCAACTGGCGGTCGGCGATCTCTTCCTGGAGACACAATATCCGCAGCGCTGAGCAGCGCTGGCCGGCGCTATCGAAGGCGGAAGCGATGACATCGGCGGTGACTTGCTCGGCCAGAGCCGAGGAATCGACGATCATCGCGTTTTGCCCACCAGTTTCCGCGATCAGTGGGATCGGCGCGCCATCCGGCGTGACATGGCCCGCCAACTCGCGCTGGATCAGCCGGGCAACCTCGGTCGAGCCGGTGAACAGCACCCCCGCCGTCTCGGGCCGCGCCACCAGCGCAGCGCCGATGCTGCCATCGCCGGGCAGCAATTGCAGGACATCGCTGGGCACGCCCGCTTCATGGAAGATACGCACGCCCTCGGCGGCGATCAGCGGGGTTTCCTCGGCAGGTTTCGCCAGCACGCTATTGCCCGTCACCAGCGCGGCAGCGATCTGACCGGTGAAGATCGCCAGCGGAAAATTCCACGGCGAGATGCAGACCACCGGGCCGAGCGGCAGCTGGGCGTCGGTCTGGGTGGCCCGCGCCTCGCTGGCGTAATAGCGCAGGAAGTCGATCGCCTCGCGCACTTCGCCCACCGCATTGGCCAGCGATTTGCCCGCCTCACGCACGATCAGCCCCATCAACACCGGCATCCTCGCTTGCAAGGCATCGGCGGCGCGTTCGAGGCAAGCGGCACGCTCCATCACTGGCGTTGCCGACCAGGGGGCGAAACCGGCAACGGCACGGGCCATGGCCACCGGCACCTCATCCGCGCGCGTCTGGCGCAAGATGCCGAAACGATCCGTATGGTTGGCAGGATTGCTGACGACCTGCATTTCGCCGCCCGCCAATTCCGTCGGCGCCGCATGCCACTCGGTTTCCGCGCTCTCGCGCAGCGCGACTGCCAGCGCTGCCAGCGCCGCTTCATCGGCGAGGTCGATGCCGCCGGAATTGCACCGTGCCGCGTAGATATCACGCGGCAAAGCAACCACAGGATGCGGCGCTCCGAGCGGGACGACCTGTTGTGCCAGCGCCACCGGATCCTCCGCCAATTCCGCGACCGACACACCGTCATCCCAGATGCGGTGCACGAAGGATGAGTTGGCGCCATTTTCCAGCAGCCGTCGCACCAGATAGGCCAGCAGCGTCTCATGCGTACCCACCGGTGCGTAAATCCGGCAGGGGCGCTCCAATTTGCCCGCGCCGACCACTTCCTCGTAAAGCGGCTCGCCCATGCCATGGAGGCACTGGAATTCATAATCGCCGAAAGTGAAATCCGACCCGGCGCAATGATAGATCGTCGCCAGCGTCTGGGCATTATGCGTGGCGAACTGCGGAAACAGCACGTCGCGCGCGGCCAGCATCTTGCGGGCGCAGACGATATAGGACACGTCGGTGTGAACCTTGCGGGTATAAACCGGAAAATCCGCCAGCCCATCGACTTGCGCGCGCTTGATTTCGCTGTCCCAATAAGCGCCCTTGACCAGCCGGACCATGATCCGGCGCCGAGCGCGACGTGCCAGATCGATCAGCCAGTCGATGACGAAAGGGCAGCGCTTGCCATAGGCCTGAACCACGAAGCCGAGCCCGTTCCACCCCGCCAGATCGGGATCGACGGCCACGCTTTCGAGCAGATCGAGCGACAGCTCCAGCCGGTCGGCCTCCTCGGCATCGATGTTGAAGCCGATGTCATAGGCCTTGGCCAGAAACGCCAACCCACGCACCCGTGGCAGCAGTTCGCCCATCACCCGCTTCGCCTGCGCCCGGCTATAGCGCGGGTGCAGCGCCGAGAGCTTGATCGAAATCCCTGGCCCTGCATACACGCCACGCCCCGCCGAGGTAGCGCCGATGGCATGAATGGCGCGCTCGTAATCGGCCAGATAGCGCGCGGCATCCGCCGCCGTGGTTGCCGCCTCGCCCAGCATGTCGTAGCTATAGCCGAAGCCTTCACCTTCCAGCTTGCGGGCGCGTTTCAAGGCCTCGGCGATGGTCTCGCCGGTGACGAATTGCTCGCCCATCAGCTCCATCGCCATATCGACGCCGCGCCGGATCACCGGCTCGCCGGCGCGCGCGATCAGCCGGGTGAGCGCCGCGCGTAATCCAGTTTCGCTGGCTATGCCAGCGGGGCCATCCTCGCTGTTGCTGCCGACCAGTCTCCCCGTCACCATCAGGCCCCAGGTCGCGGCATTGACGAACAGCGAGCGCCCCTGCCCGAGATGCGCCTGCCAATCGCCACCGGCAATCTTGTCGCGGATCAGCGCGTCGCGCGTGGCATTGTCGGGGATGCGCAGCAGCGCTTCGGCGAGACACATCAGCGCCACGCCCTCCTCACTCGACAGCGCATATTCGCGCACCAGCCCCTCGACCCCGCCGCGCTGCCCCTTGGCGCGCAATGTGGTGACCAACGCGCTGGCCGTCCTGGCGATGGCGTGGCGCATGTCTTCAGGTAGCTCAGCCTGTGGCAGCAGTTCGGCGAGACAATCGGGTTCGGCGCGGCGACAAGCCGCAGTGATCTTGCGCCGCAAGGGCGAGGCTTTGCGGATCGCGGGCGCAAAGGCAGTAAACGGAAGCGTCGGTCGGTCAGGCATGCGAGGTTCCTGTGAGGCGATCCCGAGACCCAATGTAGGCGCCCTTGAGGCGAAATATAATCCGTGAGCCGTGCTGCTGCTCAACCAGCCGGGCCACAGGCTGACGATGGCAGGCCGCTGGACCATCCTGCCCGTTGCCGCGCGGCGAGCG
This sequence comes from Sphingomonas palustris, assembly GCA_026225215.1. Taxonomy (GTDB): domain Bacteria; phylum Pseudomonadota; class Alphaproteobacteria; order Sphingomonadales; family Sphingomonadaceae; genus Novosphingobium; species Novosphingobium palustris. The sequence goes on from JAMFSI010000069.1 coordinate 3,990, forward strand.
GTGCGGCACATTGACCGCCGACAAGATCAAACGGGAGAAATGCGATGGCGGACGGCACGGCAGGGCGGGTTGCGCTCGTCACGGGCGCGGCGCGGGGATTGGGCAAGGCTATCGCCGAGGCGCTGGCGGCGCAGGGCGTGTCGCTGATGCTGGTCGATGTCCTTGCCGATCGGCTGGAACAGACCCGCGCCGAATTGGCCGCCACGGGTATCCGCTGCGCGGTGTTCCCGATCGACATTTCGCTGCGCGCCAATTGCCTCGCCGCGGTCGAAGCGACGCTGGCTAGTTACGGAAGACTCGATGTGCTGGTCAACGCCGCCGGGCTGATGCGCTTCAATCACGCCGTCGACGTCGGCGAAGACGAGTTCTGGAAAATCATGCAGGTGAACACCGCCGCACCGTTCTGGCTGGCGCAGGCGGCGATTCCACATCTGCTGGAAAGCCAGGGCAATATCGTCAACGTGCTATCGCAGAGCGCCTTGATGGGCACCGCCTATATCGTGCCCTATTCGATGTCCAAGGCAGCGCTGCTGCAGCTGACCAAATCGCTGGCGATGGAATATATCGACCAGCCAATCCGCATCAATGCCGTCGCCCCCGGCGCCATGATGACCGAAATCAGCACCGGTACGATGCCGCCGGGCAACGCCGATTATGCCAAAATCAAGCGCTATTCGGGTGAGCGCCCGCCCGCCGATCCGGCCGAGGTCGCCGCTGTCGTCGCTTTTATTGCCTCGCCGGCCGCGAGCGGGGTCCACGGTGCAGTGTGGACTGCGGACGGTGGGGTGACGGCAGGATGATTTAATCGCAGCGGGGCCGGCGCGATGATGGACACCGCCGGCCCCGCCACACTCATTGACCGGCCTGCGCCATCAACTCCCGCTTGCGTTCGGCAAGCTGAAGACCCAGCGCCTTGAGGTCGAGGTCGCTGTGGCGGCTCTCCGGGAACAGCTCGCTTTCTTCTTCCTCGACATGGTGATCGATATATTCGCCCAGCACGGTGACCTTGGCATCGAACAAGCGATCTCCAGCCTTCAGCGCCTTGATCTCGGCGATCAACTGCTTGGCACTGGCATGTTCCACTTCCGCCTCGTCGAGCAGATCGTCATCGTCGATGCCCTCGCGGGCGGCGGGATAAAAGATTTCCTCTTCGATCTGAGTATGAACGGTCAGCGCCAGGCAAATCTTGTCGGCCAACGCCTGCTTTTCCGCTTCATCCTCCAGATCTTCATAGTCCTTGAACCAGGTCTTGACCTGTTTGTGGTCGTCCTTGAGCAACTTGATCGCATCAGCGGGTTTCGCCGCTGCGCGCACCGATTTTCGGGCGTTCTTCGATGCCGGGCGGGCAGTGCTGGGCTTTTGTGCGGTTTGGGTAGCCATTGTCTCTTCTCCTGTGTCGGGGGCCAGTGTCGAAGGTGAGGTAGACAAGGCTCAAATCGCTTCGTTCAGTGATCGTTCCCGGAAAAGCGCCACCCCGAAAATGAAGCCGCAACCGGAACGAAGCACGCGATGACGCGTTCGGCGAGCACAGGAGATTCGCTATGAGAACTACCCTCGCCTTCGCTCTGGCGCTCGCCGCTGTTCCGCTGTCTTTCCCTGTTACCGCCCTCGCTGCCGGCGACGGCGCCTTCCTCATCGACGCGATGAAGGCTGACAACGACGAGGTCGCGATGGGCAAACTTGCCGCGATCCACGGCGCTTCCACCGCAACCCGTGCTTACGGGCAAATGCTGGCTCACGATCACGCTGCGCATCGGATGAAACTGGCTGCGCTGGCGCGAAGCATGGGTGTTCCTCCCACCACGGCTTTGTCCGGGGAGGGCATGAAATCGAGCGCGATGATGAAGGCGATGCATCGCCCCGCATTCGATGCCGCATTCAAGCAGGACATGATCGACGGGCACCAAAAGAATATCGCTAAATACGAGGAAGAAGCGAATTCTGCGCAATCGCCCAAGCTACGCCAGCTGGCGCACGACACCTTGCCCACGCTGCACAAGCACCTCGATGCCGCTAACGCTTTGTGATCTGAGTTTTTGCGAAGCCCCAGCGCTCGGCGCTGGGGTTGGGTACTTTAAGGCCTACTCGCTGAAGCGCACCGAAGCATAAGCGAAGCGTTTCACGCGGCCGGCAATGATATGCGCCTTGAGCAGCCCACGCATTTCTTCCGCACCTTCGCCGGTCGTGCACACCAAATGCGTGCCACCCGACGGCAGGACTTCGATCGCGCTGATGCTGACGCCGGCCTTTTGGCAACGAGCAATCACGGTTGCTTCAGGAATCGACAGATTGATCGCGCGGCTCATCTTGCGCACTCCCCACCAGGTGCGGCCGACTGCAGGTGATGCCCAGGCATCGGCGAAAGCCGCTGCTGAACCGAGAAGCACTTGATGACCATGAATGGAAGCCTTTGGTAAGCCGAAGGACGTCCGGCAACTTGGCATACGCAGTCTACGCCGAGCTAGCGTTATATAAGCCCGATGATATTTATTGTAAGGTTTTGAAATAAATAAATTCGTGACGCACGGCATCACGCTAAAGAAAAAATGAGACGGCGCCATCTCTGCGCCGCCTCATGATTTAGAGCATCGCGCCAAAAAGTGGGCACCGGTTTTTGGCATTAAGCGATGCGACAACAAAGCTTAGAGCGGGCAGCGTGATTCACGCTGCCCGCTCTAATTCAGCATTTTGTAAAACGGCCATGCTGCCCACGGCAGCGCAGGATTTTCACCGGATGCGCCTTGTGCAGATTGATGCGCGGCGCCAACACCCGGTGGCAATGGAAATCATGATCATTGCTGTTGCGGCAAATCCTACCAGCTTCCGCAGGTGCGGCAGTGACGAGAACGGCCGAGATCAACACGGCGATAGGTATAATTTTCATTCTGCTCTCCAGAGCCCGCCCGCCTGGGCAGCTGACTATCCCAATCGGGTGGAAATGCAATCGGTTTGGAGGGATGAAGCGGGGCTCGAGGAAATACTCACCCGTCCATGCTGAGCTTGTCGAAGCACTGTCCTTCTTCCGGGAAGCGGTAGAAAGAAGGACAGTCCTTCGACAAGCTCAGGACGGACGGGGAGGAGAAGCGCAAATGTTGCTGCTATCGCCGTCCCAGCGTCGGAACGTTCGGGGTCTGGGGCCTCTGGCCCCAGAATCTACCCCGTGAACCCTATTCCGCCGCGATGCCCGCCTGCTTGAACATATCGCCCAGCCCGCCATCGCCCGGCGCATCGGCATTGGCGGCATCCTTGGCCTTGCGGCGTTGATCGAAGCTCGACCACACCGTGTTCCAGTCGCCGCGCGTCGCGCCCTTGGAATATTCGGTGGCGCGGGTTTCGAAGAAATTGGCGTGCTCGACGCCATTGAGCAGCGGCGTCAGCCACGGCAGCGGGTGATCCTCGATCATGTAGATCTCGGGCAGGCCGAGCTGGCCCAGCCGCCAGTCGGCGATATAGCGGATGTAGCGCTTGATTTCCTTGGCGCTCATCCCCGGCACCGGGCCCTGCTCGAAGGCGAGGTCGATGAAGGCGTCTTCGAGCCGCACCGTCTTCTGGCAGCAATCGATGATGTCTTCTTTGACGGCCTTGGTCAGGCAGCCGCGCTCTTTCACGAAGGTGTGAAACAACCGGATGATGCCTTCACAATGCAGCGTTTCATCGCGCACCGACCACGACACGATCTGGCCCATGCCCTTCATCTTGTTGAAGCGCGGAAAGTTCATCAGCATGGCAAAGCTGGCGAATAGCTGCAGCCCCTCGGTAAAACCACCGAACATCGCCAAAGTGCGGGCGATATCCTCATCGCTATCGACGCCGAACGTATGCAGATAATCATGCTTGGCGCGCAGTTCCTCATATTCGAGGAACATGCCATATTCGCTCTCAGGCATGCCGATGGTGTCGAGCAGATGCGAATAAGCGGCGATATGCACCGTTTCCATGTTGGAAAAGGCGGCCAGCATCATCTTGATCTCGGTCGGCTTGAACACCCGGGCGTATTTGTCGTGATAGCAATCCTGCACCTCGACATCGGCCTGGGTAAAAAAGCGGAAAATCTGCGTCAGCAGATTGCGCTCGTTCTCGCTGATCTTCTGCGCCCAGTCGCGGCAATCCTCACCCAAAGGCACTTCCTCGGGCATCCAGTGGATCTGCTGCTGCCGCTTCCAGAACTCATAAGCCCAGGGATATTCGAAGGGCTTGTAGGTCTTGCGGGCTTCGAGAAGGGGCATCGGGGGTGGTCCTGTGGCGGGTAGAATATAGGGATTTTAGGGTGGGAAGGGAAGATTCTGGGGCCAGGGGCCCCAGACCCCGTTCATGTCGGCGTGGTGCGTCGCTCGATCTTGGCGCGAGGTCGCAGCGCCGCAGGCTTTATGGCCGCTTCGCGGCGACTTGGGACGCTGAGGTGGCGCGCAACGAAGACAGGAATGGGAGCGCGAGGGCGATGGCCCTCGCACCTTCCTCTTTCTCCTGCCCCTACTGGCACGCCAGGCATTCCTCGTAATCGGTCGGCGTGGCCAGTTCGATCACCGGCAGAACGGCGGTATTATCAGCCTCCACTCCGCCCGCGAACCCGGCGCGCTGGATCGACTTCGAGCGCAGGTAATAGAGCGACTTGATACCTTTTTCCCATGCCTGGAAGTGCAGCATCATCAGATCCCATTTGTCGACGTCGGCGGGGATATAGAGGTTCAGGCTCTGCGCCTGATCGATATAAGGCGTGCGGTCGGCGGCGAATTCGAGCAGCCAGCGCTGGTCGATCTCGAAGCTGGTCTTGTAGACACCCTTTTCCTCGGGGCTGAGGAAATCGAGGTGCTGGACCGAGCCGCCGTGTTCGAGGATCGAATTCCAGATGTTGGTCGAATCCTTGCTTTTGCTGGCGAGCAGCTTTTCGAGATAGGGATTCTTGACGATGAAGCTGCCGGACAGCGTCTTGTGGGTGTAGATATTGGCCGGGATCGGCTCGATGCAGGCGCTGGTGCCGCCGCAGATGATTGAGATCGAGGCGGTGGGCGCGATCGCCATCTTGCAGGAGAAGCGCTGCATCACCCCCATGTCGGCGGCGTCGGGGCACGGCCCGCGCTCCTGCGCCAGCATCAGCGAGGCCTCGTCGGCGCCGGCGGCGATATGGCGGAACATCTTGAAGTTCCAGGCTTTGGCCATGGCGCTTTCGAAGGCGATGCCCTTCATTTGCAGGAAGGAATGGAAGCCCATCACCCCCATGCCGACCGAACGCTCGCGCATCGCCGAATATTTCGCCCGCGCCATTTCGGTGGGGGCACGATCGATATAATCCTGCAGGACATTATCGAGGAAACGCATGACGTCTTCGATGAACATCCGATCCTCGTGCCACTCGTCCCAGGTTTCGAGATTGAGCGATGACAGGCAGCAGACCGCAGTGCGGTCATTGCCGAGGTGATCGGTACCCGTGGGCAGGGTGATTTCCGAACACAGGTTCGAGGTCGAGACCTTGAGCCCGAGATCGCGGTGATGCTTGGGCATCATCCGGTTCACCGTATCCGAGAAGACGATATAGGGCTCGCCGGTGGCGAGGCGCGTCTCGACCAGCTTCTGGAACAGGCTGCGGGCATCGACGGTGGCGCGAACTTCGCCGGTCTTGGGGCTCTTGAGATCGAAGCTGGCGCCATCGCGCACCGCTTCCATGAATTCATCGGTCAGCAGCACGCCATGGTGCAGGTTCAATGCCTTACGGTTGAAATCGCCGCTGGGCTTGCGGATTTCGAGGAACTCCTCGATCTCGGGATGCGAGACGTCGAGATAGCAGGCCGCCGAACCGCGCCGCAGCGAGCCTTGCGAAATCGCCAGCGTCAGGCTGTCCATCACCCGCACGAAGGGGATGATGCCGCTGGTCTTGCCATTGAGCCCCACCGGCTCGCCGATACCCCGAACATTGCCCCAATAAGTGCCGATGCCGCCGCCACGACTGGCGAGCCAGACGTTCTCGTTCCAAGTGCCGACGATACCTTCGAGGCTGTCCGATACCGAATTGAGATAGCAGGAAATCGGCAAGCCGCGTCCGGTACCGCCGTTCGACAGCACTGGCGTCGCCGGCATGAACCACAGCCGCGAGATATAATCATACAACCGCTGGGCGTGGTCCTGATCGTCGGCATAGGCATCGGCGACGCGGGCGAACAAATCCTGATAATTCTCGCCGGGCAGCAGATAGCGATCGTCGAGCGTATCCTTGCCGAACAGCGTCAGCAAATCGTCGCGCGCCGGATCGGTGACTACCACGAACCGCCGCGCATGCACCGCTTTTGAATCGTCCTTGTCGCGCACCTGATCCGCCGCAGCCGATGCCACAGCGCCCGCCATCGCCGCATCGGCCATCGCAGTCACGAGATCGGCCGATCCCCGGTCCATCATCTCCGTCATAACCAATGCCGGGCGATCGCCCGCCTCCTTGTGAACAGGGGCATTCCCTGTGGTGTCTAGCCCCGTGATGTCTGACCCAGGTGTGTCTAGCGTGGCATCCGATATCGCCACTTCATCGCCGGTGCTGAAATCCACGTGTACTGTCCCCTGTTGCCAGCTTTCACCGGCCGAATGTTCCGTTTTCGTTCGACTCATCATACAAGTCGCACTCTAGCAGACGAGAGCCGAAAAAAGGGGGAAATCTATCCCCGTTCGTAATTCGTTCCCAAGCCTGCCCGGCTTGACAGTCACTGGCGCCACCCCCGAATCGCCCATCTCGCACCGGATCGGTGCCTATGAAGCAACGCTAGGTCTTGAGGCCCCCCGACTACCCGGCCACTACCCATAGTGCCCGATCGCGAATCAGGCGCAAGAGGGTAAATTACAAGTTAACGACAACAGAGGGGCGCGATGGCTTTTTTTGCCTATGCTGCACTGCCGCGACGCGCGGCGGCTTCTGCACTCGCGCGGTGCGCAAGAGTCAAAGTGAAGAGATGAAAATATTTTTCCGGGTGCGGAGCCGGCGACCGGCATTGACAGCATGTTCTCCGGTTTTCAGCCACAGGCGATAAGATTAAGACGCAAGGGCCAGCGGCCCCTGCACCCCATTCATGTCTACCCCAGGATTCACACAGCGTCGCTCAACCCCTCAGCGCCGCAGGCTATCAAAGCCGCAAAACACCGAGACAGCGCGCAACGGCGACAATGACGGGGAGCGCGAGGGGCCAAAGCTCTTTGCCTGCAAAGAGCGTCAAACCAAAGCGCCCCTCGCACCTAATCCTTTCATTCTTTTTATAAATTCCCGTCAGGCCGTAACCTGCGCGCTCTGCTCGGCAACAAACCCCGGCGCCGGCGTCAATTCCAGTTCGAGCTTCGACAGCCCGCGAATGATGAAGCTCGCCTCGAAATCCAGCCGGCGCTGGCCGCGCGGCCCGTGCTCGGCTTCCGACATCTCGATATGGGCGGTGTGTTCGAGGAATTTCTCCAGGATCACGCGCACTTCGACCCGGGCGAGCGGCCCGCCGATGCAGGTATGCGCGCCACGACCGAAGCCGAGATGCTCGCGGATGCGGGGGCGACCGAGCTTGAGTTCGGCAGGATCGTCCCAGCGCCGGGGATCGCGGTTGGCGGCGGACAGCGCCAGCAGCACCCGCGTGCCGGCCGCGATCGGCATGCCGGCGATCTGGGTATCCTTGCGCGCCAGCCGCGAGGTGATCTTGCTCGATCCTTCCAGCCGCAGCACCTCTTCGAGGAAGGCGGGAATGCGCGCAGGGTCAGCGCGCAGCTCGGCTTGCAAGCCCGGCTGGTCGATGAGGAAGCGCATCGCATTGCCCAGCAGCTTGGCGCTGGTATCCTGGCCGGCGCCGAACAGGAAGGTCGACAGGCGGACCACTTCCATGGCGTCGGGGGTGGTGCCGTCGGGATAAGTCGCCTGCGACAATTCGGTCAGCACGTCATCGCGCGGGTTAGCGCGGCGATCGGTGATGTATTGGATGAAATAGCGGCCCATGACCTCCAGCGGCTGGTTTTGCTGGGAGATGTTTTCACCATCGAGGCTGCCCGGGTTAACCGCGTCTTCGATCACTTGCATGAACACCAGCCGGTCATCGGCCGGCACGCCCAGCAGGTCGGCGATGACATGGGTGACATAGGGGGTAGCGACATCCTTGATGAGGTCACAGCTGCCCCGAGCGACCATTTCACGGATCAGCCGGTCGGCGTATTCGATCATGAATTCTTCGTTGGCTCGCAGGCGCGAGGGGGTGAACAGGCAGCTGAGCAGCGAACGCGAATAGCTGTGGCGCTCGTCATCGAGCGAGACCACCAGTTCGCCGCCATGGAACGCCTGGCGATTGGCCTCGATCTGGGAGGTGATATCCGGGCCTTGCGGGGTGAAGACCAGCGGCACAGCGGCGCCCTGGGGCGCGACTGCATTGGAGAAATCGGCGCTGTTATTCAGCACCTCGACCATCTCGGCAAAGCCGGTGACGGCGACGATGCCCTGCGCCGGCAGATGAACGACCGGGCCCTGCGCTCGGATCGCCTCAAAATAAGCATAAGGATCGACCAGGATTTCGTGATCGGTGAAATAGTTGCGCTCGGCGAGGTCTTGCATCATCGTGCTCCGCTGATGGCGCGCGTTGCGCCGAATGTGGTTATGACGGCTACCGCGCCGACAGGGAGATAGACTTGTGACGACCACGCGGCCAGCATCCCGGCCACGATTACGCGACACAGTAGCGCATAAATCAGACGAGCCGCGCGCGTCAAGCTTGCGCGACGCCCGCGTGATCAAATCGGATGCGGCGCTGCGCCAGGCGCTGCTTCAACTATTGGAAAGCAAGGCGCTGGATCAGATCACCGTGCGCGAGATCGCCATGGTGGCGGGGATTCACTATGCCACCTTCTTCCGCCACCATCCTTCGAAAGAGGCACTGCTCGATCACATCGCCGCCGAACAGATCGCGCGGCTGGTCGAACTGACGTTGCCGGTGCTTGACCAGATCGACAGCCAGGCGGCATTTCTGGCGCTGTTCAGCTATGTAGAGGATCACCGCGCGCTGTGGACCGCGCTGCTGACCGGCGGCGCGGGCTCGACGATGCGCGAGGAATTGCTGCGCATCTCGCAGCGGCTGGCGGTCGAGCGCGCGCCCGAAATCACCTGGCTCCCCAGCGATCTGGCGACGATCGCGACAGTCAGCGTGATCGTGGAAACGCTGGCCTGGTGGCTGGCCCAGCCCCCAGGGGCGTGGCCGATCGCGCAAATGGCCGGAATCCTGCGCCGGCTGGTGAATCTGGCTGGCATGGACGCGGAACGAGGCTGAATTCCGATCTTTACCCCCAGTCCGCTTGCGCAGATCAAAAATCCTAGGCATCCCTAAGCCATGTCGATCACCGTCACCATTCAGCGCCGGCAGCATATTGCCGAAATCCGCTTTACCCGCCCGCCGCTCAATTTCGCGTCTCCAGAATTGCTCGCGCAAATCGCCGACGCGCTGGAGGCCATCGATGCCGAGCCCCAGATCCGCTGCAGCGTGCTCGCCGCCGATGGCAAGGCGTTTTGCGCCGGCGCCGATCTCGCCGGGGATGAGACGCTGACCGGCGGCGGCGCCATGAATATGGTCGGCGATCTCTACACCCAGGCGCAACGCATCTTTCGTCGGGCCAAGCCGATGGTCGCGGCGATCCATGGCGCCGCGATCGGTGCGGGGCTGGGGCTCGCGCTCGCCGCGGATTTCCGGGTCGCCGCGCCCGCCGCGCGGTTTTCGGCCAATTTTACCGCGCTGGGATTTCACCCCGGTTTCGGCCTGACGCATACCCTGCCCCGGCTGATCGGGGTGCAACGCGCCGGCTGGATGATGCTGTCGTCGGAGCGGGTAAAGCCCGAAGCGGCCCTCTCCTGGGGCCTGGTAGATCGGCTGGCCGAACCAGACAGTGTGCTCGACGAAGCGCACCATATGGCCGGAGAAATCGCCGCCAATGGCCCGCTGGCGGTGCTGGCGGTGCGCCGGTCCTGGCTCACCGGACTCGCCGATGAAGTGATCGCGGCCATGGCGCATGAGCATGCCGAGCAAAGCAAATTGCGCGGCACCGCCGATTATGCCGAAGGCGTGGCAGCGGTGTTCGAGCGCCGACCGGCAAATTTCACGGGTCGATAGCGGGTCTGCTTGCCTTTCTCGCCGCTACTGCCAACATGCAGTTCAGCTCGGGAGAAGTGGTTTGGCTAAGATCATCGCCGTCTACAGCATGAAGGGCGGCGTCGGTAAATCGACGGCGGCGGTCAATCTGGCCTGGTGCTCGGCCGGCGCCTCGGCGCGGCGCACGCTGCTATGGGATATCGACGCTCAGGGCGCCGCCTCGTTCCTGTTCGGACGCGATACGTCCAGCGGCAAGGCCAAACGCATTTTCGCGCGCGAAGTCGCCCCCGCGAGCATGGTCGAGCCGACCGCCTGGCCCCGGCTCGACCTGCTCGCCGCCGATTTGTCGCTGCGCCAGCTCGCCGAAGATCTGGCCGAGGCCGACAAGCCTAAACGCCTGCGTAAGCTGCTGCAAACGCTGGGCCAGGATTACGACCGCATCATCCTCGACTGCCCGCCGGGCCTCGGCGAACTCAGCGATCAGTTCTTCCGCGCCGCCGATTTGATCGTCGCGCCGGTGCCACCCACCCCGCTGGCGATGCGCGCGCTCGATCAGGTGCGCGATCACCTCGCTTCGCACCACGGCGGCAAACCACCGCTGCTGCCGGTGTTCTCGATGGTCGACAAGCGCAAGACGCTGCACCGCGAGACGGTCGCCGCGCATCCTGACTGGATCGCGATCCCGCAAGCCAGCGTGATCGAGCAAATGGCCGTGAAACGCGCGCCGCTCGCGACATTCGCCCCGAACAGCCCCGCCGCGAAGCGATTCGGCGAGCTGTGGACGGACGTGGAGCGGCAGTTGGGGAAGCTATAGTCAGGCGGACTTCCCCAAACGCCCGGCTGTTGCCGCGTGGGGGCCTCTATCCCAGCTTGGCGATGATCTGCGGCAGATCGAGGGTGGTGCGGATGCCTGCCGGCGCCTCGCAAATATAGGGCACGACATTGACCGGGCGGTGAGCAGTCAGGCCGGGGGTCATGTCCGCATAGTTTTCCGCAGCGACCGGAAACGATATCGAGATGTCGAGCGGGCAATCGCCTTGCAGAACGACGTGCCAGCCGGACGGCGTGCGGAATTCCCATTCCTTGCCGTCATCGGTATCGACGTCGGTCGAGACGAACCAGGTCGAGGTAAAGCTCATCAGC
>JAMFSI010000070.1 GCA_026225215.1 Sphingomonas palustris
AACCCCCTGATTGCGAATTGGGGGGCGGTAGAATCCGCTCGTGAAACGGCGGTGACAGAATGATTGCAATTTCTTGACAGGGCCGATCGATAGGATCGTTTGCATTCCCGATCCTATCCGGTCTGACCCTCGACCACATGCGCCGCATCCTTGGCAGCTTTGCGATCGCCGAACCACATGATCAGCAGCGTGCCTTCGAACAGCATCCACATCGGCACCGCCAGCATCAGCGCCGAGGCGACATCGGGCGGGGTCAGCATCACCGCGACCACGACGATGCCGAGGATGACATAGCGCCGCGCGGCCACCATCTGCGCGCGGCTGACGAGGCCGGCGCGGTTCAGCAGCATCATGAACACCGGCAGCAGGAAACACAGGCCGAAAGCGAAGATGAATTGCATCACGAAGGTCAGGTAATCGCCGGTGCTGGGCAGCGCCTCGAGCTTGAGTCCGCCGGTCTCCCCGGCAAAACCGAGCAGAAAGCGGAAGGCATTCGGCATGACGATGTAATAGGCAAAGGCGGCGCCACAGGCGAACAATACCGGCGTTGCGATCAGAAACGGCAGGAACGCCCGCTTCTCCTTGGCATAGAGTCCCGGCGCGACAAAGGCCCACAGCTGATTGGCGATGATCGGAAAACTGAGCAGAAAACCGGCGAACACCGCGACTTTCACTTCGACGAAAAACGCTTCGTAGAGCTTGGTATAAATCAGCCGCCCCTGCCCCGGCGGGAAAGCGGCGGCGAGCGGGCGGACGAGAAAACCAAGGATTTGTGGCGCAAAGTAATAGCAACCCGCCGAAGCCAGGCCGAGCGCCACCAGCGAGCGCATCAGGCGGGTACGCAACTCGATCAAATGATCGAGCAGCGGCGCCTGGGTGTCGTCGATATCGTTGATCAGAGCCATGGTTTGCCGATCACACCGGTTTGGCGCGGGGCTTGCGCGGCTGGCGGGGTGTGGTCAGCGGCAATTCGGGGGCGATGGTGCTATCCGTGAAGTCCAGGGTTTCGTCAGACGCGGGGGTCACTTGAGCCAGACTTGCGCCCGGCGGTGGCGGCAGGACAGGCTCAGCGACGGTAGGTTCCGTTTCCACTAGCGCGGGGATTTCATCGGGCGGCACTGCCGGATGGGCTGCCATGATCGCGGCATTCTGCTCACGCCATTTCTGCTCCATCTCCTCGAGTTCGGCCTCGCGGATCATCGTCTCCATGCCCGAACGCAGATGATTGGACATCCGCCGCATCTTGCCCATCCAGCGCCCGGCGGTCCGCAACGCGCGCGGCATGTCCTTCGGGCCGATCACGAGGATCGCGACCGCGGCGATCAGCACGAATTCGGAAGGGGCGATGTCGAACAACGGCGGAGACCTTGGGCGATGGCAATAGATGAGAAAGCGTAGCCCCTCGCTGGAGGGGCATTATCAGGCGCCCTCGCGCAGGCCGTGTCAGCCCTGGCTGTGGTTGATCGGCTCGTTGACCGGCGTGACCACAGGCGGCACCACCGGATTGGCGGCGATCTGCGACGGCGGCGGGGCTACCGGCTGGCTGGTCGTCTCATCGGCCATGCCTTGCTTGAAGCTCTTCACACCCTTGCCGAACTCACCCATCAGATCGGCGACTTTGCCCCGGCCGAACAGCACCAGGACCACCAGCGCGATCAGAACCAGCTTTGGCAGCGACAATTCGAACATCGGAATTACTCCTGAAACCGCGGAGAATGGCTGGGCCAGCGCCCGCAACGATCCCCTGTTCTCCCTATCTAAGCGTTTTCTTCCGCTTCTGCCACCCCATGCCCCGAATTCATCGGGGCTTCCCCCAGAGGGTCTGTCGGGCTCGCAGCCTCGAGCGCGGTTGCACCGACGCCCGCCATCACCGCCTCGAGCGCATCCTCCACCGGATCGAGCAGCCCGGCCGCGCGCAATTCATCGATCCCCGGCAAATCGCGCCGCGATGCGAGGCCGAAATGGCTGAGAAATTCAGGCGTGGTCGCATAGATCACCGGACGCCCCGGCACCTCGCGCCGGCCAGCGACACGCACCCAACCCGCCTCCATCAGCACGTCGAGCGTGCCGCGCGCGGTCTGGACGCCACGGATCGCCTCGATCTCGGCGCGGCTGACTGGCTCATGGTAAGCGACGATCGCCAGGCATTCAGTGGCCGCGCGCGACAAGCGGCGCGGCTCCTCGCGCTCGCGGCGCAGCAGATGCGCGAGATCGGGTGCGGTCTGGAAATGCCAGCGCTGCCCGCGCTCGACCAAATGCACGCCGCGCCCTGCGTAATGCGCTCCCAAAGCGGCAAGTGCCTCGGCGACATTGGCACCGCCGAGATGCGCGGAAATCGCTGCGGCGCTCATGGGTTCAGTAGCGGCGAACAAGGTCGCCTCGACTGCGCGCTCCAAATCGCCGGGGCCGCCATCTGCTTCGGCATCGTTCATGACGCACCGCGCCGCAGCAGCAGCGGGCCGTACACCTCTTCCTGCGCCAGTTCAGCCTTGCCCAGCCGCGCCAGTTCGAGTGCCGCCACGAAGCTGGACGCCAGCGCCGACCGCTGCAGACGCGGATCGGCCCAGGTGTCCCCCTCGGGCTTGGGCAAAAAGCTGCGCAACTCCACCCAATCGCGCGTCACGCCGAGCATCGCCGAAACCCGGGCCAGCGCCGCATCCAGCGTCATCACCAGCCGCTCGCGCACCATATGCACCACCGGCTGAGTGCGCAGCTTGACCTCGCCATAAGCGCGCATCAGCGCGAACAGATCGCATTGCCAGACGTGATGGCGATCGACCCGCAGGCCTTCAGGCGCGCCGCGCGCAAAGACATCGCGGCCCAGGCGATCGCGGGCCATCAGCCGCGCCGCCGCTTCGCGCATCGCCGCCAATCGTTGCAAGCGCAGTTGCAGACGCAGCGCCAGTTCCTCGGGACTGGGGTCTTCCTGCTCCTCGCGCGGCAGGAGCAGCGCGGACTTGAGATAGGCCAGCCACGCCGCCATCACCAGATAATCGGCCGCGAGTTCCAGTCGCAATTCCACCGCTTCATCGATGTAAGCGAGATATTGATCGACCAGATCGAGGATCGATATTCGCCGCAGATCGACCTTTTGTCGCCGCGCGAGATCGAGCAGCAAGTCGAGCGGTCCCTCCCAGCCGTCCAATTCCAGATAAAGCGCAACCGGCGGAGCGGCGGCGGGCATATCCCAGCCATCATCGGCGGCGGAAAATAGCGGATCGGAATTATCCGCCGTCACGCCTGCCCCTCCACGAGCAGCCCCAGTAACGCGTCGCGCGTTTCGACGAGTTGCGCTTGCGATGCTACGGATGGGGACGAAGCGGCATGGCCGAGTGCCCGTTCCAACCGAGCATGCGCCTCCGGCGTCATCGCCGGCAGCGCCTTGGCGATCCCGATCATATCTTCCATTCGGGCCCAGCAATAGAGCACCACATCGCAGCCTGCGGCAATCGCGCGCCGCGATCGCTCGGGAATTGTGCCGCTCAGCGCTTCCATGTCGATGTCGTCGGTCAACAACAGCCCGTCGAAGCCGATGCGCTTGCGAATGATCTCCTGCACCACGAAGGGCGAGAGCGTGGCGGGATTCTCCGCATCCCAGGCGGTGAAGCGAATATGCCCGGTCATCGCGATGGGAGTGTTCGCCAGCGCGCGAAATGGGGCCAGATCGCGCTCCAGTTCGGCCGCGCTGGCGGTGACTGTCGGCAATTCCTTATGGCTGTCGGCTTGCGCCCGGCCATGGCCCGGCAAGTGCTTGATCGCCCCGGCGATTCCGGTAGCCGCGAGCCCATCCAGCACCGCTCGGCCCAGCGCGGCCACGCGCAACGGCTCGCTGCCGAGCGCGCGATCGCCGATTACGTCATGCGCGCCGGGTTGACGGACATCGAGCAGCGGCGTGCAATCGACGCTGATCCCCGCTTCGGCCAGATCGAGCGCCAATGCCTGCGCATTCGCGCGCGCAGCGGTGATCGCGCTGACCGGCGCCAGATCGTACAGCCGGTCGAACACCTCGCCGGCGGGATAGGCTGGCCATTCCGGCGGCTTCATCCGTGCGACCCGGCCACCTTCCTGATCGATACAGATAAACAGCCGCTCACGGCCGTGGATCGCACGTAAATCATCGGTCAGCGCCCGCAATTGCACGCGGGTTTCGACATTGCGGCCAAACAATATGTATCCTGCCGGATCGGCATCACCGAAGAACTCACGCTCGGCGTCAGTGAGAACAGGCCCGGAAAGGCTGAAAATTGCGGGGGTCATGCCCGCAAAATGCCGGAATCCGCCGAGGCAGGCAAGGAATGCCGCCGGTACCCTTGTGGACAGATGCCACCGAAAGGGCATCGCCCACAAGAAGCCTTATCCCGGATCGAGTCCGGAATGACGAAGAGAGGTCCGTTAGTACCCCTGCTTACGCCGCGATCAGTCTTTAACCTGGCAATTGAGACCCGCCGCTTTCAGCTTGCTGCACAGCGAGCCAGCCGCGTCATCGCTACCTGCCACGGCCTGCAAGCGATAGACCGTGCCGATATCGGCCTTGCCTTCGACGACGCGGTGCGATGTTCCCGATAGCGCGTCATAAGTCTTGCTCAGGCGCGCCCAGCCGGCTTCGGCTCCCGCCTGGGTGGAATAGGCGCCCACTTGCACGCCGACACCGCCAGCCGTGTCTCCACCAGCTTCCGCATTCGCTTTTGGCGCGCCGACCTTGGCAGCGCCCACCTTAGCCGCGCCACCCCTTGCCGGGCCGGCCTTGGCGCCGGCATCGACAGCCGCAGCATCCCCGCCGCCAGCCGCCAGATTGACGCCGGGGCTATGGCCCTGCGATACTGCAAAGCTGGAATCGCCGGTCCCTTCGAACGTCTTGCCGCCGGGATTGGCCGGTGCTTCCTTGATCGCGCCGGGAGGGGCGGCAACGGTGCTGCCATCGGCGACTTGCGTGCCCTGGCTGCCGCGATGCGTAGTCCACCACACACCGCCGACGATCAGGACCAACAGGGCCAGACCCGCCAGCACGAAAGCCCAGACGCGCTTGGCATCGACGCCGACCTCGTCCAGATCGTCATCGGCGGAGTCGAGCCATGGCAGATGATCGCCCTCTTGCAGGCCGGGAATGCCGTGTTCGACCGGCGATGCGCCCGTGTCATGGTCAGCACCGAAGGCGGCGTGTTCGCCGCCATGCTCAAACTGGTCTTCGTCCCCACCCGTCATGGCTACATTTCCTCTACGGCGGCTACGCCCAGCAAAGCCAAGCCGTTGCGGACAATTTGCCCGATTTGCGTGGCGAGGAAAAGCCTTGCCCCAGTCAATTCGGCGTCCTGTGCCACAATGAACCGTTTTGCCGGCTGATCGTTGCCTAAATTCCAATAGGCGTGGAATTCCGCCGCCATCTCATGCAGGAAAAAGGCGATGCGGTGCGGTTCGCGCGCGCTGGCTGCCGCTTCGACCTGGCGCGGGAACTGCGCGGCGCGTGCGACCAGCGCCAGTTCCTCGTCGCCTAGCAAGTGCAGCGCGGCATCGTCCGGCACAAAGCCTTCAGCCGCGCCCTTGCGCAGCGTCGAGCAAATCCGGGCATGGGCATATTGCACGTAGAAGACCGGATTGTCCTTGCTCGCCTCGACCACCTTGGCGAAGTCGAAATCCATCTGCGCCTCGGGCTTGCGGGTCAGCATGGTGAAGCGCACGACATCCTTGCCGACTTCGCTGACGACATCGGCCAAAGTGACGAAATTGCCCGACCGTTTCGACATCTTGACCGGCTCGCCATTGCGCAACAATTGCACCATCTGCACCAGCTTGATCTCGAACGGCGTCGGCTTGCCTTCCGCCCCGGTCATCGCGGCGACAGCGGCCTTGATCCGCTTGACGGTGCCGGCATGATCGGCGCCCCAGATATCGACCAGCGCGTCGGCGCTTTGCGCCTTCTGGAAATGATAGGCGAGATCGGCACCGAAATAGGTCCAGCTGCCGTCCGACTTCTTGATCGGCCGATCCTGATCGTCGCCGAATTTGGTCGAGCGGAACAGCGGCAGCGCTACCGGCTCCCAGTCTTCGATGATTTTACCTTTGGGTGCCTCAAGCTCACCATCATAGACCAGATCGCGCGCGCGCAGCCAGGCTTCGGCTTCCTCGGGCTTGCCGGCAGCCTGCAATTCGGCCTCCGATGAAAACAGATCATGGGCAATGCCGAGCAGCGCCAGATCGGCTCGGATCATCACCAGCATCGCCGCCACTGCGCGGGTGCGGAACAGCGTCAGCCATTCGCTTTCCGGTGCCTGAGCATAGCGATTGCCGAATTCGCCAGCCAGCGCTTCGCCCACCGAGACCAGATAATCGCCGGGATAAAGCCCCTCGGGAATCTCGCCAATAGCCTCGCCCAGCGCCTCGCGATAACGCAGATGTACCGAGCGGGCGAGCACATCGACCTGACCGCCGGCATCGTTGACGTAATATTCGCGGATCACGCGATGGCCCGCATAGGCCAGCAGCGTCGCCAGCGCATCGCCCACCACCGCGCCCCGGCAGTGGCCCATATGCATCGGTCCGGTCGGATTGGCCGAGACATATTCGACATTGACCGTCACGCCCTGCCCTACCGTCGAGCGCCCATAATCGCCGCCAAGCGCGGCAATCGCGCGCAATTCGGCCAGCCAGCTATCGCGCGACAGCCGCAGGTTGATGAAGCCTGGCCCGGCAATCGCGGCGTCGGTCACTTGCGGCAGCTTGCCGAGTTCGCGGACCAGCGCTTCGGCCAGCGCGCGCGGATTGGTGCCGGCGGGCTTGGCCAGCACCATCGCGGCATTGGTGGCCAGGTCGCCATGCGCGGGATCGCGCGGCGGCTCGACCGCAACCGCGGCGCGGCTGAGCCCGCCGGGCAGACTGCCCTGGGCTTCGAGTGCATCGAGAGCAGCGCCGACATCGCGGGCGAAAGCGGCATGGAGAGTCAAGGTTTCGGACATGGGGCGCCGGTTAGCGGGTTTGGACGCGCAAGGGAACCGGGGAGATGAAAGGCAGCAGCAGGTTGCGCTCTAGCTCCCCTCCCGCTTGCGGGAGGGGCTGGGGGTGGGCCCTTCCACACGCAACGTCAGCTTGAAAACCTGCCCACCCCTAACCCCTCCCGCAAGCGGGAGGGGGACAGGCAGCCTCACCTGGTAACGTTATACTTCAACTGATCGTCGGTCAGCTGAAAGCCCACCATGACCTCGAATGTCGCACGGGACACGGCTTCCTTGACGTCGGGCAGCGACAGCGGATCGATCGCGGCGTCGGCTTCGCCCGCCTTGCGCTTTCCGGTGATGCGATTGCGGATATCGGTGGGCAGCGTGGCCTCGTTCTTGTCGATGAAGGCGCTGCCCTGGCCGTGCACCTGCGCGCGATCCTGGCCATCGGCGAAATTCACCGTCACCGTGCCGATGCGCTTGGCGATCACCGCCGTCGTGCCGCGCACCACGGTGATATAGAAAGGCAGCGTCACGCTGCGGGCGCCATGCGTATCGTTCCGGCGCGCCAGCACGTCGAAGCTGACCCTGCTGTTCACCTTGTCACCCGAGGGATCGCAATGCGGGCGGACGTTGGTCATCGCCGCCGTGATGTCGATCGCGCTGGCCTCGCGCGAGGCCGGCGGATCGAACAGGGTGATATCGCCAGTGTAATCGGCAATGCCGACCGCCGGACAAGCAGTGCGGATCGCGGTGATGCCCACGCCCTCGTCGACGACGATTTCGCCGTGCGATTTGCAACCGGCCAGCGCCGCGCAAGCCACAGCAGCGAGAAAGAGGCTAGCCAGGGTCTGGCGAGCGCGATGGGTCATCCTGGGATCCTCGATATTCCTTGTAGCTCGCCCTAGCGGGCCGCGCCGTGAAGCGCTAGAGGGCGAAATATGAATGCTCCCTTGCCATCCGCCTCACCCGCAACCTCCACACCCCAGCCCCTGCGCCTGCTGGTAGCAGCACCGCGCGGGTTTTGCGCCGGGGTCGACCGGGCGATCGAAATCGTCGAGCGCTCGATCGCCAAATATGGCGCTCCAGTCTATGTCCGCCATGAAATCGTCCATAACCGCTTCGTGGTTGAGGGGTTGAAGGCGAAGGGCGCGATTTTCGTCGAGGAACTCGACGAAGTGCCTGACGGCTCGCCGGTGATCTTCAGCGCGCATGGCGTGCCCAAGGCTATTCCGGCAGCGGCAACCGCGCGGGGGCTCGACTGGCTCGATGCCACTTGCCCGCTGGTCAGCAAGGTGCATCGCCAGGCCGAACGCCAGCTCGAAGCCGGACGCCACATCATCTTCATCGGCCACGAAGGCCATCCCGAGGTGATCGGCACCTTCGGCCAGGTGCCCGAAGGCACGATGACGCTGGTGGAAGAGATCGAGGATGTCGCCAAGCTGAATTTTACCACCGAAGATTCGCTGGCGTTTCTCACCCAGACCACGCTGTCGGTGGATGATACCGCCCATATCATTGCCGCGCTCCAGGCGCGCTATCCCCAGATCGTCGCGCCGCGCGCCGAAGACATCTGCTACGCCACCTCCAACCGCCAGGCGGCGGTGAAGGCGATCGCCCCCGATTGCGACCTCCTGTTCGTGATCGGCGCGCCTAACAGCTCCAATTCGATGCGGCTGGTCGAAGTGTCCGACCGTTGCGGCACGCCCGCCCGGCTGGTCCAGCGCGCCACCGAGATCGATCCTTCCTGGCTCGATGGGGTAAAGGTGCTGGGACTGACCGCGGGCGCCTCCGCACCCGAATCGCTGGTCCGCGAAGTGATCGATTTCATCGCCACCTTCCGCGAAGTGTCCGAGGAAACGCTGATCACTGCCGAAGAGCACATGATCTTCAAGCTGCCGCGCCAGCTGGCCGGGTAGTTTTCCCAGGATATGGCGGTTTACACCCAGCTCGGCGGCGAGGCACTGGCGGCCCTGATCGCGGAATTCGCCGTCGGCACGCTGGTGTCCGCCAAAGGCATCGCCGAGGGTGTGTCCAACAGCAACTGGCTGATCGAAACCAGCGGTGGCGCTCAAAGCGGCACGCGCTTCATCCTGACCATGTACGAAGAGCGTACCGAGGTGGCCGAACTGCCGTTCTTCCTCGGGCTGCTCGACCATCTCGCCGCTGGCGGCTGCCCGGTGCCGCGCACGATCCACGATCGCGGCGGCGCGGCCTATCGTCTGCTCGATGGCAAGGCCGTGGCGCTGATCGAATTCCTGCCCGGCGTCAGCGTCAACGCACCCACCCCCGCGCAGGCGGGCGCAGTCGGGACGGCGCTGGCGCGCGTCCATCTCGGTTCGCGAAACTTTGCCAGCAGCCGCGCCAATAGCCTGGGCCTCGCGCAATGGCGGCAATTACTGGACGATTGCGGCGCGGCGGAACTAGAGACGATCGATCCCATGCTCGGCCCGCTGGTAGCGCGCGAACTCGCCGTGCTGGAAGCCAACTGGCCTGCCGATCTGCCCCGCGGTGTCATCCATGCCGACCTCTTCCCCGACAATGTGCTGATGCTGGGTGACCAGGTCAGCGGGCTGATCGATTTCTACTTCGCCTGCACCGATATCACCGCTTACGATGTCGCCGTCACCCACGCCGCCTGGTGCTTCGACGCCAGCGGGCGCCATGTCGATCGCGCGGCGTCGGCGGCGCTGCTGGCAGGCTATGAAAGCATCCGCCCGCTTGACCCAGCCGAACGCGCCGCCTTGCCGCTGCTGGCGCGCGGCGCGGCGATGCGCTTCCTTGCGACCCGCGCTTACGATTGGCTCCATACCCCGGCAGATGCCCTGGTCACCCGCAAGGACCCGATGGCTTTCGCCCGGCGGCTGGAATTCTACGCCGATCCCGCAAACACCGGCATCTTCGCGACATGACCCGCAAGCAGGTCGAAATCTTCACCGACGGCGCCTGCAAGGGCAACCCCGGCCCTGGCGGCTGGGGCGCGATTCTGCGGCTGGGCGCGCATGAAAAGGAATTGTCGGGCGGCGAGCGCGCCACCACGAACAACCGCATGGAACTGACCGCCACGATCCGTGGCCTCACCGCGCTCACCGCGCCTTGCGACGTCACTCTCTATACCGACAGCCGCTATGTCATCGACGGCATCACCAAATGGATCTTCGGCTGGCAAAAGAACGGCTGGCGCAATGCCGCAAAAAAGCCGGTGCTGAACGACGATCTGTGGCGCGAACTACTCGCCGCCGCCCACCCACACAAGATCAACTGGCAGTGGGTTAAGGGACACGCCGGCCACCCGGAGAACGAACGCGCCGATCGGTTGGCGAGCGATGCGGCGGTTGCGGCGGCAGCAAAAGGCTGAACATCGAGCCAATCGCGACTCAAGCCCCTTCCCCGTCCGTCCTGAGCTTGTCGAAGGATTGTTCTTCTTTTTCAAGGGCGAACTGGAAGAGCAAAGCAGTGCTTCGACAAGCTCAGCACGGACGGGAAAGGTTTCGATTATTGCGCCTTGGCATCGGCGCGACACCACAATCAGACCCAGAACCGCTCTGGACGATACGGGGCTGGATCGATCATGCGATCGCCCCGCCCCAACAACAATGCCGCCGTCAGCTTCGCCGCCGCCGGTGCGGTCTGAATGCCGAAGCCGCCTTGGCCGGCAAACCAGATGAAGCGCGGCTCGCACGGGTCGGGGCCGTAGACCGGCAGGCGATCGGGCGCGAAACTGCGCAGGCCCGCCCAGCGATGCTCGACCCGCTCGATCCGCCAATCCACAACGCTTTCCAGCCGGGCGATGGCGGTAGCGACATCAACCTCGTCGGGCGCGGCGTCGCAGGGCGGGCTTGGGGTTTCGTCATGCGGGCTCAGCCACAGCCGGCCGTTATCGGGTTTGAAATAGAAGCGTTCGGCCAGATCGAGCACCAGCGGCAGGCTGGCGGCGGGTTCGGGCGTGCAGCGCAATTGCGCGATCGTGCGGCGCAGCGGAGTGATGCCAAGCGGCGCCACCCCGGCGAGCCGCGCCACCCGGTCCGCCCAGGCGCCTGCGGCGTTCACCAGCCGGTCGGCGGTTAGCGTCCGACCGTCACTGAGCGCCAGCCGCCAACCATCGTTCTGCTCGGCATATCTCAACCCCGCCCCACACCACACTTGCGCGCCACCGCGCCGGGCTGCGGCCAGGTAATGCTGATGCAGCGCGGCGACATCGATATCGCAGCAGCTCGGTTCCAGCACACCCGCATTCCAGCCAGGGCGCAGGCCGGGCACGCGCGCGGCGATTTCGGCCCGGTCGAGCGGTTCGATCTGTACACCGAGCGCTGCAAAACGAGCGGCAAAGCGCTCCAATTCCGCCTCCTGCCCGGCACGAGCAATCGTCAGCGCACCGCGTTCGGTCAGGAAGCCATGCTCACGCAGATATGGTCCCGAAGCGGTGGTCAGTGGCTGCACCATCGGGCCGCCATAGCTTTCGGTCCAGAACGCGGCGGATCTGCCGGTGGCGTGATAGCCGGGCGTCGCTTCGCTCTCGATCACGATCACGCGCGCGCCGCCCGCCGCCAATTCCGCCGCCAGCGAGGCGCCGGCCATGCCCGCGCCGATGATCGCAAAATCGCAAGTCGAGATAGGCGCCATGGTCAGTCGGCGAGGTGGCTCGGCGGCGCCACCCGGTCAAGGAATTCGTCGATCGCAGCCATGGCGACATTGCGCACGGCATCGGTCTCGCGCAGCACCTCATGCGCGGCTTCCGGCCCGAAGCTGAGCAATTCACCGTGCGGCAGCCGATTAGCGGCGCGGACGATCGCGCGATAGCTGACCAGCTCATCGGTACGAGTGCCGATCAGCAAGACCGGCAGCGTCACCGCCTCGAGCAGGCCGGGTTGCTCGAGCAGGCGGATCGAGGCCAGCGCCCGCTCGACCCAACCCCAGCTCGGCGAGCCCATTTCCAGTTCCGGACGCTGCTCGCGCCACCAGGCTTCGTCGGCGTAGCGTTCAGCATCGTGAGTGAGCAACGGCTGGCGTTCATCCGGATCGCGATGGGGCTTTTCGGCGTGCGGCCATGCCGGGCGGCGGCGATCGCCCAGCCGGACCAACAATCGGGCGACGGTATGGAGTGGCACGGCGGGCAGACCCAGCATGGACATCCCCAGCATCGGCACCGACAGCACCAGCGCATCGGGGAGAACCTTGCGTTCGGCTACCGCTCGCAGCGCCAGGTGTCCCCCCATCGAATGCGCGACCAGCACATAGGGCCCTGCCTGGCGCGCTTGGCTTTCAGCGCGCCACTCCGCCCAGAACGCCGCCAGGTCGGCGATCCAGATCGCGAAATCGTCGATGTGGCCGGTGCGGTCGTCGCGGCCTGCTCGCCCGGATCCGGCTTGTGCCCGCCAGTCGATCGCGGTGACTTGCCAGCCACGCGTCCGCCATTCGCTCAGGCTCTCCAGATATTTCTCGTAACAATCTCCGCGCCCCGGCACGAACAGCAGCGAGCCGCGCCGCTGTCCCGCGCTGGGCGCGGCCAGATCGAGGCGGCGAATGCGGTGGCCATCGGGCGCCAGCCAGCCGGTCTCCGATGCTCCTGCGGGAATAGCCCGGCGGTTGATCTTTGCGCCCTCATCCGCTGCGCTGACGCCCGCCCCATCGGCCAGATCCGGCCCGGCAACGGGCAGGTGGTCGGGCGTGACCGATGCTGGCTGATGTGTCATTCTGCCCGCTCCGCCGACAACTCATGGTTACTTTTTAGTAAGCAGTTCCCGCTAGACCCAGAAAATTCGAGGGGTCGGCAATGCATAGCAATTGGTTTTCCTACGTTCTGCTGTCGGGCTTGGCAATCGCGCTGCTGACCGCGGCGTGTACCGATCTCAAACGCCGCCAGATCGACAATTGGCTGAATGCGGCGATCGCGCTGACCGCCCCGCTGTTCTGGTGGGCCAGCGCGCTCGGCTGGCACGCGATCGGGCTGCAACTGGCGGTGACCGCCGCGACCTTTGCCGTGCTGTGCGTGTTGTTCGCATTGCGGGCGATGGGCGGCGGCGATGTCAAGCTGTTGACGGCGCTGGCGCTGTGGATCCGGCCCGACTGGTTCCTGCATCTGGTGATGATCATGGCGCTGCTCGGCGGGGTGCTGACCCTGGCCGTTGCCGCCTGGCATATCACCCGCCGACAGCGCGACCGGATCGCCATTCCCTATGGCGTGGCGATCGCTGCGGCAGGGCTGTGGATCCTGACGGTGGATTACCTGCCGCTGGCACCTCATGTTTGAGATCTCATCCGAAACTTTGTTTCGGATAGTCTGTGCCCTCCCGCTCCTTCGCGGATTAGCTTCGCTGAACTCCGTTTCGGATCAACCTCCAAATACATGTTTATACATATCTTTATGCGCATATTTAACCACGGTGATAAGATCTTAACCATTTTGTCCGAATATTAACTGAATTCCTGCGGTCTTATCTAGGGGGGCTTTCATAGCCATGGATAAAAAGAAGCTGATGCTGCTATTGGGCGCAGGCGTGGTTGCGCTGGGCTCCACCTTCGCGGTGCGAAGCATGCTGGTGGGCCATCCCGCCCCGGTGGTGCAGGCAGCAATCCTGCAGCCGACCGGACCGCGCGTGCTGGTTGCCCTGCATGCCCTGCCGGTGGGAACCATCATCTCGCCCGATGCGGTCGACTTCAAGCCCTGGCCCAAGGATCTGGTGCAGGACTCCTACTTTATCGACGGCACCACCGACAAGACCAAGCTGATCGGCACGGTGGTGCGCAATCCCATCACGGCCGGCCAACCGCTTACTCAGGGTGAGCTGGTAGCACCGGGCGATCGTGGTTTCCTCGCCGCCGCCCTCGGGCCCGGAATGCGGGCAGTGACCATTCCGGTATCGGATATGTCAGGCGTCGCCGGCTTCATCTTCCCCGGTGACCATGTCGATATGATGCTGACGCAGACGGTGAAGAGCACCAGTCCGACCGGCGGCAACGATCAGCAATTGAACACCACCGAAACCGTGCTGCGCAACCTGCGCGTGCTGGCGACCGACCAGGCCACCGAAACCGAGGTCAGCCCCACCGGTCAATCCGTGGTCAAGACCGCGCATAACGTCACGCTGGAAGTGACCCCGCGCATCGCCGAAAAGATCGAAGTGGCCCAGACGCTGGGCACGCTGAGCCTGGCCTTGCGCTCGCTCGCCGACAATCAATCCGAACTCGACCATGCCATTGCCAGCGGCACGTTGAAGATGCCTGCCGGTGCCAACAAGCAGGACGAGGACAAGCTGATCGCCGCCGCTGCCAACCGGCCGGTGGAAGGCGCAACCTCATTCTCCACGGGCGGCGACGTTTCGCGCTTTGCCCGGCGGGCCCTGCCGGCGGCAGCGCCAAAGGGCGCCATGCCATCGGCCTCACCGGTTTTAGGCGAGTTCGTCGGCCCCTCGGTAAAAATAGTGCGCGGCAACTCCCCCACCATCCAACCGGTCGGCAATAGCCTGGCCGCAAGGCAGGCTTTAGCGGGAATGCGCGGATCGCAAGGATCATCCGGTCCACCAGGCGGGTCGCAGCCGGCGCCAACCGGTGCTGCTGGCGGGAGTCAATGACATGCAAGCCAAGACTTTGAAATTCAGCTCGGCCTCGCTGGCCGTCGCGGCCAGCCTGACTGCCGGCCTGGCAATGAGCACGGCCGCCAGCGCGCAGACCCGGCCGCCCCACCATCGCCACCCGGCAGTGATGCATCGGGCCATGCTGATGCACGGCCCGAGCGATGCGCCGCTGGCCGTCGGCACGCAGCGCCCCACCCATGAAGTGCTGTTGTCGCTCGGCGAAGGCGAGCTGGTCACCTTACCAGTCAGCGTTGCGAG
Source organism: Sphingomonas palustris (assembly GCA_026225215.1). Taxonomy (GTDB): domain Bacteria; phylum Pseudomonadota; class Alphaproteobacteria; order Sphingomonadales; family Sphingomonadaceae; genus Novosphingobium; species Novosphingobium palustris. The sequence continues at coordinate 14,762 of JAMFSI010000070.1, forward strand.
CATCTGGACTTCCAATCCCGATGTCGCCGACGTCTATGTCGACAATGCCCGGCAGATCCACCTGTTCGGCAAGAGCGCGGGCGAGGCTACGGTCTTTGCCTCCACCGCTAACGGTACAGTGGCTTATGCCGCCAAGATCCGCGTCAGCCAGAACATCAGTTCGGTAGACAGCCTGGTGAAGTTGGCGATGCCTAACGCCGACGTTAAGGTGACCATCATCGGCCAGTTCGCGATGCTGACCGGCACCGTCGCCTCGCCCGAAGACGCCGCCGAAGTCGTCAAGCTGGTGACTATTGCGCTCAACCCTGGCGTGAAGCCCGGCGATGACACGGGCCTCAAGGTCGGCATCATCAACCGGCTGCGCACCGCCACGCCGCTGCAGGTCAATCTGCGCGTCCGCATCGCCGAGGTCAGCCGCTCGCTGGCGCGGCAGATCGGCACCAATTTTTCGAGCACGAATCGCAGCTCCGGCTTCCAATATGCGATCGGCCAGGGCAGCGCCATCGCCACCAACACCACTGGCTTTTACCCCGCGGCGGGTCTGGGTGTCGGCTTGACGCCCTCGTTAACCACGACCAATCCGATAACCGGAGTGGCGACGACTTACCCTGGTCAAAGCGTCGCTTCCTCGACCACCGCAACCACGATCGCGCTGGCCGGTCATGCGCTTGGGCTCGATATCCTCGCTGCGCTCAATCTCGGCGAGCAGGTCGGTCTGGTTACCACCTTGGCCGAACCCAACCTCACCGCTATTTCGGGTGAAACCGCCGAATTCCTGGTCGGCGGCGAGTTCCCAATCCCGCAATCGACCGGTCTTGGGTCGGTGAGCGTCGATTACAAGAAATATGGTGTCAGCCTGTCCTACACGCCAGTAGTCATGGCCGACGGTCGTATTACGCTGCACGTCGCCCCGGAAGTCTCTGAACTGTCGAGCCAGGGCGCGGTGACGGTGAACGGCTTCTCGATCCCTGCGCTGACCGAGCGCCGTGCCGAAACCACAGTCGAACTGGGTTCGGGACAAAGCTTCATGATCGCCGGGCTGCTGCAGAACAGCGCCTCAAACACGATCCAGAAGATGCCGGGTGCAGGCGATCTGCCGATCCTGGGGGCGCTGTTCAAATCGACCAACTTCCAGAAAAATGAAACCGAGCTGGTGATCGTGGTCACCCCCTATCTGGTCACCCCGGTCAGCGATCGCGACATCAAGCTGCCGACCGATGCGGTCAAGAGCCCCGACGTGGTCCAGGAAGTGCTGGGCGATATGGTCGCTCCACCCTCTGCCAAGGGTCAGCTGACGCGGCCACTGCCAACCGCAGCCCCGGTTACCGCCGCTTCACCCAAGGTGAGCGTTAGCGACGCGCCGTCGGGTCAAGCCGGGTCCGCCGCTGCAAGCTCGACGTCCAGCACCGCAAAAACCGCCGATCGCGCCAATGCCCCTGCGGCAACGGCGCCCGGCTTCAACCTGAACTGAGCGAGGCCACCATGTTACATCCTTCGATGATCCGGTACGCTCGCCAGGCAGGCAGCGCCGCCTTGAGTCTGGCGCTGGCGCTGGCGCTGGCCGGCTGCGCGACCCAACCGAACAATCGCCTGCTCGATAGCATCCATCAACCGGTGGTCGAGCACACCGAGTATCAACTCGATCTTGCGACCGGCCCTGGCGGTCTGGGTGCGGAAGACAAGGGTCGGCTCGACGGCTGGTTTACCGCGCTGGGCCTGCACTATGGCGACGAAATTGCTATCGACGATCCGCTCTCCAGCCCGGAAACCCGCGACGAGGTGAAAACCCTGGCCGCGCACTACGGCCTGCTGATCAGCGGCGCCACGCCGGTCACCCAGGGCTATGTCAACGCCGGCACTGTGCGGGTTATCGTCACCCGCACCACTGCCAGCGTACCGCATTGCCCCGATCTGACGACCACCTCGGAGGCCAATTTCAGCAATGCCACGAGCAGCAATTACGGCTGTGCGGTCAATAGCAACATGGCAGTGATGGTGGCCAATCCCAACGATTTCCTGACCGGCACGCATGGCCAGACCCTGAGCACGGCCGATACCGCCGACAAGGCGATCTTCCAGCAGCAACAGACCAAGCCTGCCGGGACCGCTGCAGTCGCCAAAACCGCAACCAATTAAGCCACCCTTAGTAAGATATGGGAACACCACGATGAACGCTCCCTGGAAAACCGGCGCAACGCAAGGCCGCGATACCTTCGCCGCATTCATGTGCGACGAAGCATCGCTCGAAGTGCTGCGCCCGATCACGTCGGAAATGGGGTGGGCGCCGGAGAAGTGCTGCAAGGGCGGACTGCGCAACGCGGTGCAGTCGCTGTCGATCACTTCCAGCCCCAACATCCTGATGGTCGATCTGTCGGAAAGCGGCGATCCGCTGACCGATATCAACGCTCTGGCTGAAGTATGCGAGCCGGGTACCGTGGTGATCGCGGTGGGTCAGGTCAACGATGTCCGGCTGTACCGCGATCTGCTCGCCAGCGGCATCCATGATTATCTGCTCAAGCCGCTGTCGCCGGGTCATCTGCGCGACACGCTGATCCAGGCCCAGGCGATTTTTTCCGCGCCCAAGCATCATGATCCGGCTGTCGGAAAAAAGCACATCTCGACCGCGGTGATCGGCACCCGCGGCGGCTGCGGCGCTTCCACTATCGCCACGTCGATGGCCTGGTTGTTCAGCACCGAGCAGAAGCTGGCGACCGCGCTGCTCGACCTCGACATTCACTTCGGCACCGGGGCATTGGTGCTCGACCTCGAACCGGGCCGAGGCCTGACCGATGCGATCGAAAATCCCAGCCGTATCGATAGCTTATTCATCGAACGCGCGATGATCCGCGCTAACGACAATCTGTCGATCCTGTCCGCCGAAGCCCCGATCCATACGCCGTTGATGACCGATGGCGCCGCCTTCCTGCAGCTGGAAGAGGAATTCCGTCAGGCCTTCGAGATGACGGTGATCGACCTGCCCCGCAATATGCTGATCAATTTTCCGCATCTCCTGACCGATGTGAACGTGGTCGTGGTGGTGACCGAACTGACGCTGGCGGCAGCCCGCGATACCATCCGCGTGCTGTCATGGCTGAAAGCCAACGTCGCGCATGCCCAGCCGATCGTCGTGGCCAACAAGGTTCAGGCGCAGAATTGGGAGATATCGCGGGCCGATTTCGAGGCCTCGATCGAACGTAAACTGGATTTCGCCGTTCCCTATGATTTGAAGGCAGCGACGCAGGCGGCCAAACTCGGCCAGACCTTTGCCGAAGCCAATCGCGCGATCAAGCCGGGGGCCGTGCTGCGCGAGCTGGGTGAAATGATTCACAGCCTCGGCGATGCCGACGTCGCTGCAAATCCGCCCAAGAGCACGGCAAAGAAATCACTGCTGGGCAAGATCGATATCAAATCGATGCTGGCCAAGAAAAACAAGAGCGCCGCGCCGGTGTAAGCACCGATCGGTCGGCGGCGCACGCTGCCATGCAACGCGCCCGAAAGGGCGACCTGGAAGGCAAGTCTGACTGATGGATACGATCCAAATTACGCTGATTGCCCTGGCCATAACCGGCCTGGTGGCGTTGCTGGCGATCGGGCTGCTGGGTCCCTCCGCCGCCAAGGAAGGCACGCGCCGCTTGCAAGCGGTGCGTTTTCGTCATTCCGACAGCGCGCTCGACCGTGTCGAGGCGCAGATGCGCAAGGCGGTCGCATCGCGGATGCCCAAGGCGCACCGCATCGCCGGATCGGGCTCGCGAGTGGAGGCGCTGCATCTGCGCCTGCATCGCGCGGGTAACGGCTGGACCTTGACTCAGTATCTTTATGGTTCGGTCGGCCTGGCCGTCGTGATCATGGGACTGGTTCTGATCAAAAGCGGGTCGCCGCTTTTGGGGCTCGGCATCGGGCTCACCGCCGGGTTTGGCCTGCCGCATATGTGGGTCGGCCGCCTGATCAAGAAGCGTGGCAATTCGTTCACCAGCAAATTTCCCGATGCCATCGATCTACTGGTGCGTGGCCTGCGTTCGGGCCTGCCGATCAGCGAAACGCTGGGCATCGTCTCGACCGAGGTGCCCGGACCCGTGGGCCAGGAATTCAAGCTGGTTACGGAACGCATGAAAATCGGGCGGACCATGGAAGATGCCCTGCAGGACACTGCCGACCGGATCAACATGGCGGAATTCAATTTCTTCTGCATTACCCTGGCGATCCAGCGTGAGACCGGCGGCAACCTCGCCGAAACGCTGGCCAATCTGGGCGACGTGCTGCGCAAGCGCGCGCAGATGAAGCTCAAGATCCGCGCCATGAGCTCGGAAGCCAAGGCTTCGGCCTATATCATCGGCGCCCTGCCGTTCATCGTCTTCGGTCTCATCTACTGGTCCGACCCAAAGTATCTGGCTGGATTCTTCACGGACGACCGGCTGATCATCACCGGCCTTGGCGGACTCACCTGGATGAGCATCGGCGTGTTCATCATGTCCCAGATGATCAATTTCGAAATCTGACCTGGGGGACGACTGACCATGACCGCTTCATCCGGCCCCACGCTCTTCGGCATCAGTGTCATCTATGTGGCGAGCATCCTCTCGGTCGTCGCCGCGCTGGCGGTCATGACCGCGATTTATGCTGCGGTCACCGTACGCGATCCGATGCAGAAGCGGGTCAAGGCGCTCACCGAGCGACGTGAGCAGCTCAAAGCGGGCATCGTCTCGAACACCCCCAAGCGCCGCGCGCAGCTGGTCCGCAAGAACGAGACCGTAGAGTGGATGCGCGGGCTGCTCGGCAAGCTCCAGGTGTTGCAGGATAGCCAAATCGGCGCGGTCCAGCAAAAGCTGGCGCAGGCCGGCATCCGCAAGAAGGAATGGGCGGTCGCGGTGATCTTCGTGCGCATGGTCGCGCCGGTGGTGCTGGGGCTGGCGGCGGCGGCGCTCCTTTACTGGATCAATTATTTCCCGACCTGGGGCCCGATGAAGCGCTTCATGGGCTTCGCTGCGGCGGTCGGCCTCGGCTACAAGGGGCCGGAAATCTACATCTCGAATATCAGCTCCAAGCGCACGCTCGCGATCCGCAAGGGGCTGCCCGATGCGCTCGATCTGCTGGTGATCTGCGCCGAAGCCGGCTTGACCGTCGATGCGGCGTTCAATCGCGTCGCCAAGGAACTGGGCCGCGCTTATCCTGAACTCGGCGACGAATTCGCCATGACGGCGATCGAGCTATCCTTCCTCAACGAGCGGCGCCAAGCCTTCGAAAACCTGGCTTATCGCGTCAATCTGGAATCGATAAAGGGCGTGGTGACGACAATGGTCCAGACCGAGCGCTATGGCACGCCACTGGCCTCGGCACTCCGCGTGCTCTCGGCCGAATTCCGTAACGAACGCATGATGCGTGCCGAGGAAAAAGCTGCGCGTCTGCCCGCGATCATGACCGTGCCGCTGATCCTGTTCATTCTGCCGGTGCTGTTCATCGTTATTCTCGGACCGGCAGCCTGCGCGATCTCCGACGGGTTCCTGCACGGCAAGAAGTAAAGTGCGAAAGCCATGGGGGCCGAACCCCCATGGCTTTCGACTATTTCTTGTCGCGTACCGGCGCCCAGGCGAAAGCCTGCGGATCTTGCGTGACCACGGCACCCTGTTCCACCAGTGCGGCGCACTCCGCCTCGCCAAAGCCCAGGCCTAGCAGCAGTTCCAGCGTGTGCTCCCCTAGTTCGGGCGGGGGCAGATCGGGCGTAACTTCAGCCTGCCCTGGGAACTCGGGCACTTCGAAATGCAATCCACGGTAATCCAGTTCGCGTAGCTTGCCGGGCTGGTGTGCTTGCGGGGCATCGAGTACGCGCTCCAGCGGCAGCACTTCATTGAAGCCGACGCCAGCGGCGCGCAGACGGTCCGCCACTTCGTCGAAGGTAAACTTGCCGACGCCCGCCCGTACTGCCGCCTCGACACGGTCGCGCTGTTTCTTGCGTTCGCGCAGCCGGGCGAGATCAAGATCGTCAGCCTCGGGCATGGCGAGCGCTTGGGTCAATTTAGCCCAATGCGCGTCGGTCAGCACGAGCAGGTAAATCCAGCGCCCATCGCTACTGAGATAAGCGCCGTAGCCGGGCATGGCGAACTCGCCGCCCGCCTCTTTCTCGGGTCGACCCAGCAATTGCGTCTTCAACTGCACCCCGGCAAGATCGCGCGCGGCAAGATGCAACCCGGTTTCGTAGAGACCGATCTCGATATGGCGATCTGCCGCCGTCGGCGGGGGATTCACCATCGCCGCGAGCACCCGGATCACCGCGTAAGTGCCCGCGAACTGGTCGTGATAGGATGGGCCGAGGCGGCTGGGCCGGTCATTGATGCGATGATCGTCCATCACCCCGGTCGCCGCTTCCGCCACGGGATTGGTGGCCAAATCGTCGGCCTGGGGCCCCGCGCCATAGCCCTTGATATGGACATGGATCAAAGCGGGGTTCACCGCGGCGCAGTCCTGCGCGGTCACGCGTAATTTACGCGCGGCGGCGGGCGCAAGATTGTGAATCACGACATCCGCCGAAGCCACCAGCCGGCGGAACACATCCTTGCCTTCGTCATGCGTCAGATCGAGGCAGAGACTTTTCTTGGAATGGCTGTAAGCGATGAGCGTACCGCTGGGGCCGCCGCGCACCAATGCCCGCGTGGTATCGCCACTGGGCGGCTCGATCTTGATGACTTCGGCGCCCAGCTGCGAGAGAATATGCGTCGCGAAGGGCGCGGCAACCATGGTGCCAAGCTCGATCACGCGGCGGCCAGCTAAGGGGCGGTGGGACATGCGATCCAATCGTCTGTTAGTAAAGATAATGCATCATATCCAGCCGCCGCTTTCAGCGCAACCAGCTTGCTGCGATCATATACCCCCCAATTAGAGGAGCACCGAGCCACGAGCTTGCGGCTAGGCAATGGCAGGATAATGCATTATGCTGCGGTGGTGCGGCAGAGGAGCGACCGACAGAGATGACCGATTACACCGACTGGGTCGACCGCAGCGAAACGCGTATCGATCGCCTCGAACCCGCCCGCAGCAATGCCCTGCGCGCCGCGCTGGGTGATGAGACGCCCCTGGCCGCCGGCGACACCCTGCCTCTGCTCCACCACTGGCTGTATTTCTGGGATGTCAAAGCCCCTGCCGGGCTGGGTGAGGATGGCCATCCCGCCAAGGGTGGCTTCCTGCCCCCGGTGACGCTGCCTCGCCGGATGTGGGCCGGCGGGCGCCTGACCTTTCACGCGCCGCTGGTGCTGGGTGAAGAGGTGACCAAGGTCTCCACAATTCTCAAGGTCGAAGCCAAAAGCGGCAAGAGCGGCGATCTGGTTTTCGTCACCGTGGAGCACCGGTTGAGCGGTAGCGCGGGCCTCGCGATTACCGAGCAGCAGGATATCGTCTATCGCGGCGCCGCCGCCCCTGGGTCGATAGCCGCGCCCGCAACCGATGCGCCCACCCCAACCGCGCCGTGGTGCGAGCCGCTGAATCCCGATACGGTGCTGCTGATGCGCTACTCGGCGCTGACCATGAACGGCCATCGCATCCATTACGACCGCCCCTATGCCATGGATATCGAAGCTTATCCGGCGCTGGTCGTGCATGGGCCGCTCCAAGCGACCCTGCTGGCCGATCTCGGCGCGCGCCATTTGGGCAAGCCGATCACCAGCTTCAGCTTTCGCGGCCAGACCCCGGCATTCGACGGCACGCTACTGCATATCTGCGGCGAGTCTGGCGACGAAGCTGCCAGCCTGTGGACTACCCAAGGCGGTGTGAAGAATATGGTCGCGACGATAGGTTGAGCCTTATCCTGGCCCGACTGATCTGAACCTCCCCGTCCGTGCTGAGCTTGCCTTTCTCAGCAAGCGTTTGAAAGAAGGACAGTCCTTCGACAAGCTCAGGACGGACGGGGAAGGGGAATGCGCTGCAGCGCCCGTTTACTTATTCAAATGCGCCAACGGCAGGCCCGCTCTCGGCCAGTCCACCGCGATCAGCCGACCATAGCCCGACAAGGTGATATAAGCGGTGCGCAGATCGGCGCCTCCGAAGCAGATGTTCGTGCAATAGCCTTCCGGCGCCTTCCAGAATTCCACCAGCCCGCCCTCGGGCGCAAAGACGCTGATCCCGCCATAGACCAGACTGGCGACGCAGATGTTGCCGCCGGCCTCGACCGCCAGCGAATCGAAACGCTGGTAGCCTTGCGGTCCGCCGACAAACCTGCCCCCGGCCGGCGACGGCCACGGCTGCTTCGCCAATTCGCCGGGGCCAACGATCGGCCAGGCCCACAGCCGTCCAGTCTCGGTTTCCGAGGCATAAAGCGTTCCGCCATCGGGCGAGATGCCGACGCCGTTGGGGGTGATCACTGGAAAGGCGACCTCGCGGATCGCACTGCCATCCGCCGCCGCATAATAAAGCGCGCCGCGGTCCATCAGCCGGTCCCAGCTCTTGCCGTGATCGGTGAAGTAAAACCCGCCCAAGCCATCGAAGACGATGTCGTTCGGGCCCTTCAGCGCGACATCGCCGCAATGGTCATAAAGCACGGTCACCGCGCCACTCGCCAGATCGACTCGCTGAATGCTGCCGCCAGTGTAGCGATCCCAACGGCCATGCGGGCGAGCAAAGCCATCGGTCTCGTGAATCCAGTTGAAGCCGCCATTGTTGCAAACATAGCAAGCGCCATCCGGCCCGATCGCCGCGCCATTGGGGCCGCCGCCCAATCCGGCGACCACTTGCTTCGCGCCATCGGTCAGCACCCGGATCAACCGCGCGCCCTCGATCTCGACCACCAGCACCGAACCATCGGCCATGGCAATCGGCCCCTCGGGAAATTTCAGGCCAGTGGTCACTTCACGGCCATTCAGCTCCAGCAGCTTCATCCTGCGCTCTCCCTATCTATGATCTTCGACGATTTGGATGATGCCCGGAAAATACTGCTCACCGATCCCGGCATCCACGGCCGTCTGATAATATTCGGCCGCCAGTTTAGGCAAGCGCGGCGGCACACCCATCTCCTCGGCCAGCGCAATCGCATAGCCGAGATCCTTGAGCACATAAGTCGATGGGAAGGCCTTTTCGGGGAAGCTGCGCGGCAACATCGCCTTCATACCATGATTGCGCAGTGCAAAGCTGTCCGCCGACCCCGTCGCCAGCACATCGAGCAATGTCTGGTTGGAAACGCCCGCCCGCTCGGCCACCACCATCATTTCAGCCAACGCCGCGACATGCTCGAACAATAGCGTGTTGTTGACCAACTTGACCACTTGCCCACAGCCAACCTCGCCGCAGCGCGTCACATCGGTGCCCATATAGCGCAGCAGCGGCTCAGCCCGCGCAAACAGCGTCTCGCTCGCGCCGACCATGATGCTCAGCGTCCCTGCCTCCGCCGCCGCCCGCGCCCGCGCTACCGGCGCATCGACGAAATCGACGCCATGCTGCGCCAGACTGGCATGCACGCCACGCGCCTCGTCCACCCCGGTGGTGCTAAGATCGATGACCAGAGCGCCCTTGTGGATATGCCCGGCAATCGTTTCGCACACCTGGGCAACCTGCTTGCCGCCGGGCAGTGAAAGGAAAATGACATCAGCTATCTGGGCAATTTCCGCCACCGAGGCTCCGGCGAGCGCACCCGCCGATGTCACTGCCGCCAGCGCCGTCGCATTCATATCGAAGGCATACACCGGCCCGTCATGCTTGCGCACGACATTGCGGCACATGCCGCCGCCCATGGCGCCGAGGCCGATGAAGCCGATGGTGAGCGGGGTTGCGTTGGTCATTCGGCACCTTTTCCCGTTTTAAGAGGGTAGGCGCGAGGGCCAAACCTCTCATCGTCGCGCCTGCCGCAAAGCGGCTATTAAAACCTGCGGCGCAGCGCCTTGCGCTAAAACTGAAAGGTCACGCAATAATGACAGGAATGGGGTTTGGGGCCCCTGGCCCCAAGTCTACGCCTGCTTCCTTGCAACCTTCCGCGCTCAATAAATAACCTCACCATCCTCCAGCGCCTGCCGCTCGCCGCGCGTCAGGCCCAGCAACTCACCATAGACGTAATCCTCATCCTCACCCAGCGCAGGCGTGCCGCGATGGATGCCGATATCTTCGCCCTTGGACAAGCGCATCGGCACCCCCACGGCGGCACGGAGCTTGCCATCGGGTTCCTGCACGGTGGTGATGGCTCCGCGTGCGCGCAGATGGGGATCGCCGGCGATTTCGGGCGTGGTCCAGCTGGCGTGAGCGGCGATGCCGGCGGCCTGCAGGCGTTCGGCGGCGGCATTGGCCTCGATCGTCGCCGTCCAGGCGGCGAGTGCCTTGTCGATCTCCGCGCGGTGGGCATGGCGCCCGCCTTCGGTGGCGAAGCGGGGATCGGCGAAGGCTGGGTCAGCGATCATCTGCCCCAGCGCCTGCCATTCGACATCATTGGCGATGGCGATGGCGATCCAGCGGTCCTCGCCCAGCGCCGGATAAACGCCGTGCGGCGCCATGCGCGGGTGATCGTTGCCGATGCGGTGCGGGGTCGCCCCGGCGGCGGCGAGCAGCAGCGCTTCGCCCAGCAGAGAGGAGGCGACTTCACGCGCCGAGACATCGACCAGCGCGCCTTGCCCGGTGGCGCGGCGGCGGTGCAGTGCGGCCATCACCGCGACGGCGGAATTCATGCCGACGGTGTGGTCCATGACATGGCGCATTTCCACCGGTGGCCCATCGGGATAGCCGGTCAATTCGCCCAGCCCGCCCCAAGCGCCGAACAGCGGCGCGTAGCCGGCGAAATGCGAATCCGGCCCGGTCTGGCCCGATGACGAAACCGCCAGCATGACGATGTCGGGCTTGACCTCGCGCAGCGCCGCATAGCCCAGGCCGAGCCGGTCCATCACGCCCGGGCGGAAGCTTTCCGCCGCCACGTCGGCCACCGCCACCAGCCGCTTGGCCAGCGCCACGCCTTCCGCTTTCTTCAGATTGATCCGCACCGAAAGCTTGGTCGAGGCAACCTGATCGAAGGTAGCCGGGCCCATGCGGCCATAGACCGGATGCGGCTTGCGAAAGGCGTCGGGGCGCATCGCGCTCTCGATCTTGATGACTTGCGCGCCCAGTTGCGACAGCAGATGGGTGCAGAACGGCCCGGCGTTATGCACGGTGAAGTCAGCGATACGGATACCCGTCAGCGGCTTGGCCATGGTCAGTGCACCTCGGCCACGGCGGTGCCGAGACGCGGTGGACCACTGCGCAACGACAGCGGCTCGCCATCGAACTGAAACGGGGAAACCAGCATATCGAGCACGCCGGCGCCGGCGATATCGACCGGGGCAAACAGCCCGCGCACACGCTCATGCGGGTCACTCACCACCTCGGCGGGAGTGTAATATTTAGCCAGCGGCACGCCTACCGCCTGCCCTTCGCGAACAATATCGGCAACCTTGCGCACCGCCGCCCAGGCGCGGATATGGGCATTGAGTTCGGGACCGCGACGGCTGCGTTCCAGACCATCCACCAGCGCCGGGTCTAGCGCCCATTCCGGCGTGCCGAGCAGCTTGACCAGCCCTTCCCACTGGCGCTGTTCCAGCGTCAGCAGTTCGACATAGCCGTCGGCGCAGGGCAGCACCCCGCCATAGCGGAAACTGCGCTCGACGCGGTGCTCGATCGAGCCATCACCGAGCCGCTGGATGGCAAAGGCGCCCACCGCCAGCATCGCGTCCTGGCTGGCGATATCGACATATTGGCCGCCGACTTCGGGCCTTGCCCAAAGCGCCGACAGCGCGCCGAGCGCCGCAGCGATACCGCCTTGCAACTCGCCGAAATGTCCGTGAATCTTGACCGGCGCGCGCTCGGGAAACAGTTCGATCGATAGGCCGTTAGGCAGCAGATTACCCTCGCCCGAGGCATGCTGGACGATGATATCCTCGCCGCGCCAATCAGCCTTGGCGCCAAAGGCGCCGAACGGCAACACCGAGACGTGGATCAGATCGGGGTGGCGCGCGGCGATCGCGGCCTCGTCCAGCCCCAGCCCTGCACGCTGGGCCAGCGGGGTATCGTCGATGAAGATATCGGTGCGAGCCAGCAGCGCGGTAGCCGCGCGCTGGCCATCCGCGCTCGTCAGGTCGCAGACGCGGCTTTCCGCACCGGCAGCAACATAGGCAAACAGCGCGCTAACCTGGCCTTCGCCCGGCAGGAACGGCGGCTCGAGCCGCAGCGCCGAACCCTCGGCCGGCTCCAGCCAGACCAGTTCCGCGCCCATCCCCGACAACAACCGCCCGGCATAGGCTGCCGCCACGCCCGAAGCGTGAACGACGACCCGGAGACCGGTCAATGGCGGGTGCTCAATCACGCAAGGCCCTCATCACACAATCGCCTCAGAAAGATCCTCCCCCGCTGGGGGAGGATTTTCGTTCAGCGCACCACCGGCAAATCGAGGCTGAGATCGCGACCATCGAAGAACGCCGGGATATCGGGCCGCAGCGACGGCAGCACCACTGTGGCCATGCCGGGCGTGGTCAATTCGCCGCGCTGGTTTTCACCCTTGATCTCGATATCGACCAGGGCATGGCCGTCCTTGATATATTTGCGCGTAACCTTGCCGCGCGCCCAGGTGCAATCGCCCATGGTGTTGAAGCGGCGCATCTGCGTGCGGATACGCTTGAGGAACGCGGCTTCGCCCATCCAGTTGGTGACGAGGCTGGCCATCCACGCCGAACGCTGTGGGCCGTAATCGTAAACGCCGGGCACGCCGACTTCCTTGGCGGTGGATTCGCGGTGGTGGCCGATGCCGGTATATTCGATGCCGCCACCCGCTTCGGGATTGCGGAAGAAGTGGCCGGGATGCTTCACCGCGTTCTTGAAGATCACGCCATGGGTATGGCCGCGCCCGCAGCCGACCAGGAAGCCCATCGTATCCATCAGCGACAGCGGGCCACGAACGATCTCGGGCAGTTCTTCGCCTTCCTGGACTTCTTCCCAATAGCGGACGTTGGCCCCGCGCATGTTCTTTTCCTCATCGAGGATGGTCTGGTCGATATGCGCGAATTCCTCGGGCGTATATTCATGCGTCTTGATGCCATCGTATTTACCGGTGTCGCGCGCCGCCTTGCGCTCGTGGCGCGTGCAAGTGCCGAGCGCGCGGGCGATCAGTTCGCCGCGCTGGTTGGCATAGGAAGCCTCGACATATTGCAGCACCAGCGTGCCCGAAAACTCGCTCTGTTTGACATCGACACCGACCACGCGCTCGATCGCGGTGATGCGATCGCCGGGACGGACGTGGCGGAAGAATTCCCAGTCGTTGCCGGCATAGAAGCCGTGCACGCCGGGCAGGCCCCAGCGGGTGCGGCCGACCCAGCCGAAGGCCATCGGAAAATTGGGGTGCGCCAGCATCGAACCGTGCCGCGTCAGTCGGCCAAATTCGAGATCGCGATACAGCGGATTGAGATCGCCGATACCGTTGCAGAAGTTGCGGATCGTGTCCTCGGTGGCGTCCTGCAGATAGGGGCCTTCGGGGCGCAATTGCAGCCCGATCATGTCTTCCGCCGCCTTGATCGCCTCGGGAGTAATCTTGCCCTCTGCGGGTGCTCCGCCGACTTCGCCTTCGCTCATGGTCTGCTCCTTGGTCGGCGCGGGGATGGGTGGAGGGCGCCTGAATGGGATGGAATAGATAATGCATTATGCATCAAGATAAGCAGAGTCAATCGCGCTTTAATTGCGCAATTCTGCCGGAAATCGAGCAGAAAGCCCTCCAGATAATGCATTCATTTGCCAACAGCGGGACAATGGCGCCCTCCCCGTCTGCCCTGAGCTTGTCGAAGGACTGCTTTTCTTTTCAAAGCCTTGTCAGGAGGAAGGACAGTGGTTGGGCTGCGCCCGCCTTCGGCCCGACAAGCTCAGCACGGACGCGGAGGCTGTTGTCAGTCAGCCTTGCGGGCCCGCAGCCTTCTGCAATTCCAGCCAGCCCGATTCGATATGCTGCCGCGTCGCCAGCATCGCCGCCGACACATCCGAGCCGATCAGTGCCGCGATCATCTCGTCATGCTCGGCGGCGGCGCGCGACACCCGGCCCTTGACCCGATTGATCAGATCGAAGGGATAACGCGCCCAGAGGATTTGTACGAAATGCAGCGTCTGCGGCATTCGCGCGATTTCGAACAGGCGATGATGAAAGCGGTAATTGGCCGCCCGCGCTGCCTCATTGTCGCCGGCTTCATGCGCGCGGGCGAATTCCGCCGCCAGCAACCGGACATCGGCGATATCCGCCGCCGTAGCCTGCTCGACCGCGCCGCGCACCAGCTGGGTTTCGAGCAGGATACGCAGGTTCAGCGTCTCGCGCGAGGCGTTGATGTCGAACGGCGCCACCGTCGCCCCACGATAGCTGTCGCCGGTGACGTAGCCTTCGGCTTCTAGTAGCTTGAGCGCCTCGCGCACCGGGGTGATGCTGGTCTGCAGCAATTGGGCGATTTCGAGCTGCTTCAGCCGCGCGCCGCGGGCGAACCGGCCGGCGATGATGCCTTCGCGCAGGAAATCGGCGACTTGCTCTTCCTTGGTCCGATATTGCACGGTGGCGCTTTGCTGGATCATGCATCATGCATAATCGATCCCCCGGCCCGACGAAAGGGGCGCGACCGACCGGCACTTGCTTCCGACGCCAACTCCGGGCAGTGACGCAAAAGCCAGGCTGGCGCAGCCCCAGGGTTCAGCGCGAAATATCAGGTGATTACGATGCGCCGCCCGTTTTCCATTGCCGTCCTCACTCTCGCCAACCTCACGCTGCCGGGCATCGCCAGGGCGGACACTCCTAACCAAGCCTCCACCCCGCCCGCTACGATCGTCGTCACCGGGCGCGGCTTGCAGGATGGGCCTGCCGTCCCCGCTTACGACGTCCAGACGCTGGGCCGCGAAGCGCTTACCGCCTCGGCATCGGACCGGATCGAGGATGTGCTGAGCGATGTCGCCGGATTTCAGCAATATCGCCGTTCAGACAGCCGCTCGTCCAACCCCTCCGCGCAAGGCGTGACGCTGCGCTCGCTGGGCGGAAACGCCACCAGCCGCACGCTGGTACTGCTCGACGGGGTGCCGATGGCCGATCCGTTCTTCGGCTATATACCCCTGAGCGCCATCGACCCCGATCGCCTGGGCTCGGCGCGGATCACGCGCGGTGGCGGCTCAGGCGCGTTCGGCGCGGGCGCAGTGGCCGGCACGATCGAACTGAACAGCGCCAGCCCGCGCGAATTGGGCGTAGCCGATGCCGAAGCGTTGGCCGACAATCGCGGCGAAACGGAATTGTCCGGCACCGTCGCCCCCGAACTCGGCAATGGCTTTGCCGAAGTCAGCGGGCGCTGGGATCGCGGCGAAGGCTTTTATACCACCCCGCCCAGCCAGCGCGTACCCGCCAGTGTGCGCGCCCGTTACGATAGCTGGTCGCTGGGTGCGCGCGACGTCGCTCAGCTCAGCAGCGACATCGAGCTACAAACCCGCGCGCTGGTCTATGACGACAACCGCGTGCTACGCTTTGCCGGCGCCACCTCGCATTCCGACGGGCAGGATGCCAGCGTCAGGCTGGTCGGGCACGGGCGCTGGCAATTCGATGCGCTCGCTTATGTTCAGGCGCGCAATTTTTCCGACGTGGTGATCAGTTCGACCACTTTCCGCCCGTCGCTCGACGAATATGCCACGCCCTCGACCGGACTCGGCGGCAAGTTCGAATTGCGTCCGCCGGTCGGCGACGCCCATCTCCTCAAGCTTGGCGTCGATACCAGGCTCGGCACCGGCCACACCGACGATGTCGTCGATAATGCGACGACCGGCGCCGTCACCACGCGCCGCAGCGCCGGTGGTCGCGACGGCGATACCGGGTTGTTTGTCGAAGATGACTGGACGCTCGGCAAGCTGGTGCTGACCGCCGGCGCGCGCGCCGACCACACGACAATCCGCGACGGTTTCTTCGAGACGGCGACCCCGGCGGGCGCAATCACCGCCGACAATGTCTACCCCAACCGCGCCAGTTGGCAGGGCAGCTATCGCGGTGGCGCCGTATTCACCGTGGCCCCGGCCCTGAAGCTGCGCGCGGCGGCCTATAGCCAATTGCGCCAGCCGACGCTGAACGAACTCTATCGCCCCTTCACCGTCGCCTCGAGCGCGCCCCACCAAAGCGTGATCGTGATCACCAACGCCAATGCCGCGCTGGCCAACGAGCAATTGCACGGCGTCGAGGCGGGGTTCGATCTCAGCCCGTTCTCCGGCGCGACCCTCAGCCTGACTGCTTTCATCGACCGCCTCGACCACGCCATCGGCAACCGCACGCTCAGCACCGTGGTCAGCCCGAATATCACCACCGGCATCACCACGGTGACGACGACCGAACAGCGGTATAATCTCGATGCGATCCGGGCGCGCGGGATCGAACTCGACGGCCACGCCCACGCGGGGCATTTCACCCTCGATGGTTCGCTGGCGCTGACCGATGCGGTGGTCGAGTCCAGCGGCGTTGCCGCGAATGTCAATGGCTTGCGCCCGGCGCAGACACCCAAGATCGCCGGCAGCCTGACGCTGGGCTGGCATCCAGCCCACGGCTATGATGCAGAACTGGTGGTGCGGCATGTCGGTGCGCAATTCGAAGACGATCTCAACACCAGCATCCTCCCCGCCGAAACCACGCTGGGCGCCATGGTGCAAGTGCCGCTGACGCGTGGCTTCAGCCTGGTATTGCGCGGCGAAAACCTGACCAACACCTTGGTCGAAACGCGCAATCAGGCGGGATCGATCGACCTTGGTGCGCCGCGCACGGTGTGGGCGGGGGTAAAGCTAAGGATCGACTGACGAGGCGATCTGCTTTCGCGGCCCATACTGCCCCAGCGATGCCGGCCCGATTGTCAGCCGCCGGTTGCCTCCGCATGATGGTGCCGCCACCAAGGAGCCATCGATGACCGACACCCCCCATCTGCTGACCGAAGCCACCGCTGACGGTATCCTCATCGTCACGCTCAATCGCCCGGACAAGCTCAATGCCTTGAGCAATGAGACGATGGCGCTGTTCGAGCAGGCGCTGTTGCGCTTTCGCGACACCGATGCGCTGAAGGTCATGCTGATCCGCGCCACCGGGCGCTATTTCTGCTCGGGCGCCGACCTCAAGGAAGGCAATAAGGGCGCCGAGAAGCGCAGCGCCACATCGATCCGCGAGCATAACCGCACGCAGAATCGCGGCATGCACCGCATTTATGACGAGATGGAGCATATCGAAAAACCGATCGTCGTCGCGCATCACGCGATGTGCGTCGGCGGCGGCCTCGAAATGTCGCTGTCGTGCGATTTCCGCCTCGCCGCCAAAAGCGCCGGCTATGCCTTTCCCGAGGGGTTGATGGGGGTTCTGCCCTCATCGAACGGAGTCAGCCGGCTGACCCGGATCTGCGGGCCGCACTGGGCGCGCTGGCTGATCATGGCCAACAAGCCCGCCCCGGCCGACCTTGCGCTGACCATGGGCCTCGTCCATCAGGTGTTTCCCGATGAAACCTTCGCCGATGAGGTGATGAATTTCTGCCGCCATCTCGCCAAGCAGAACGGCGAACAGATGGGCAGCGCCAAGATCGCTATCGAGATGTGCGCCGATTTCGGCCCCGAAATGAGCCGCCACGTCGAGCGCATGGCTAACAGCGCGCTGATGCTGAACCCGGAATATCTCGCGGGGATGGACCGGTATCTTGCCGGCGTGGGCGGAAAGAGCAAGGACTGAGAGCTGATCAAAAGCCCCTCGCCTTCAGGCTACCGGATTCACACTTCTTGCTTTGAGATTTTTCTCCCTCTTCTCAAAGGCGTAAAATCCTCGCCATTCCGGCGAAGGCCGGAATCCAGTCCAACCTAACCAATTGACGATACGTGGGTTTCTGGATCCCGGCCTGCGCCGGGATGACGAACAAAGAGCAAATGTGTGAATACGATGGCCTAAAGAGGAGGGGCAAGGCTGTGCTTTGGCCTTTCGCTTGCGACTGGAGCCTGCCCGTGTGAAGGCTAAAAGCCGATGACCCCACCGCCGCCCACTTATCCCGATCCCACGCGCCGGGCCCTGATCACCATTTCGGTCCTGCTGGCGGTGATGATGACCACGCTGGACGGCACCATCGCGGTGATCGCCCTGCCGCGCATCCAAAGCAGCCTGATCGCCTCGCAGGAACAGATCACCTGGGTGCTGACCAGCTATCTGATCGGCAGCGCCATCGCCACTCCGGTCAGCGGCTGGCTCGCCGACAAATACGGGCGGCGCAAGGTGATGGCCGCCTCGGTGGCGATTTTCACGCTCAGTTCGATCGGCTGCGGCATGTCGGCCAATCTGGTCATGCTGGTGCTGTTCCGCGCTCTGCAAGGCGCGGCGGGCGCCAGCCTGGTGCCGCTCAGCCAGGTGGTGCTGCTCAACATCAACCCGCCGGAACGCCAAGGCCCGGCCATCGCCCTGTTCGGCGTCGGCACGCTCGTCGGCCCGGCGATCGGACCGACATTGGGCGGGTGGCTGACCGATTTCGTGTCGTGGCGGGCCATTTTCCTGATCAACGCACCGATCGGGCTGGCCGCGTTCCTGGGCCTGGTATTCTTCCTGCAGGACAAGCCGAGCCCGAATGTGCGCAATTTCGATATCAAGGGCTTCATCGCGGTATCGATGGCCCTCGCCTCATTTCAGCTGATGCTCGACCGCGGCCAATTGCGCGACTGGTTCTCCTCGCCCGAAATCTGCATCGAGGCGGCGATCGCGGCGATGTTCTTCTACATCTCGGTGGTGCACATGCTCACCGCGCGCGAACCCTTCATCAAGCTCGCCATCTTCCGCGACCGCAATTTCCTGCTCGGCTCGATGGTCGGCGTCGTGATCGGCGTGTTCCTGGTCGGGGTGGTCCCGATCATGACCACCATGATGCAGCAATTGCTGGGCTACCCGGTGATGCTGACCGGGATATTATCGGCGCCGCGCGCGCTCGGCAATATCATCTGCGTGCTCATCGTCGGCCGCATGGTTTCGCGCGTGGATACCCGGATCGTGCTGCTGATGGGCCTGGCCCTGCTGCTCGCCAGCTTGTGGATTCTGGCGACGATGTCGCTCGATACCAGTCAGGGAACCATGGCATTCGTCAACTTCCTGCAAGGTTGCGGCTCGGGCTTCGTGTTCCTGCCGCTGACGCTGGTGGCGTTTTCCACGCTACCGATGGCTTACCGCAACGAAGCCTCCGCGCTGTTCTCGCTGACCCGCAATCTCGGGGCGGCGGCGGGGATCTCGGCGATCCAGACCATCACCATCCGTGACACCGCCTCGGTCCAATCGCGGCTGGTCGAACACGTCCGCCCGGACAATCCGCTGCTGAGCTGGCGCATGCCTGGCTTCGACCCGAATCTGACCAGTTCAATCACCTCGACGCTGGGCGAGGTCACCCGACAAGCGACGATGGTCGCCTATGTCGATTCCTACCGTATGCTGCTGGCGCTGGCGGTGGTGATGGCTCCGCTCTGCCTAATGATGCGCAGCAGCGGGTCCAAAAGCAGCGGGCCGCCGCCGGTGGTGCACGCGGAATAGATTAAAGCATCGTGCGAAACGTAGTTCAACCGAAGGTAAAAAGCGGGTGCCGGTTTTTACCTTCGGTTGAACTACGTTTCGCTTTAAATGATGCGATAACAAAAACTTAGAGCGGGCAGCGTGATTCCCATATTACGCTGCCCGCTCTAGTATCAGGTCATCCTTCCACTCCCATCGGGTTCTCACCCGAATCATCATGCGCGAGCAGCTTAGCGCCGGGCGACGTCTCGGCATGAGTCCGCACCAGCTTGCGATAGTTGAAGCGCCACTGGCCATCGGCGCCTTTGACATAGGTTTCATGATAGAATCCGAAGCCGCGCAGCCATTGCTTCTCGCCATCGCGGACCCAGAACAGATTGTCCTCCATCGCCCAGACGCCGGTAGCATTCTGCCGATCCTGGAATTCGATCACCGGGGTGTGGCAATGGTGCACCGTAGTGACCCCCGCCAATTGCACCGTCAGCCGATCCGCCGCCGCGCGACCGCCGACGATCGGTTCCGCACCGATCGACATCGCGACATAATCATCGCTGTGCAACTGCGCGTAGAGATCCCAGTCCTTCTGGTCGACGGCATGATCACGGCGGCCCTTGAGATCGTAGATCGCCTGCAATTCGATCAGCCGTTCGAGATCGGTCATCGCTTCGCTCGCCGCCATCTCAACTCTCCTTCATTCGTCGCACCGCCGGTTCGACGCCGGGGCTGGTATATTGCCTGATATCGAATTTGCCTGAGACCAGCACCCGCGATTTCGGGATCGATTCGATCACCCAGGGGGTTGCCATATGCGCGGCATGGGCAGCGGCATCGCGATAGACTTCGATTACGACGTAGCTATCGGGCTCATCGGCGCTTTTCGCGAAGTCGTAATAGACCACACCCGGCTCGTTGGCGCGGGTGATGTCGCGCACGCCGGTCAGCATTTCCTCATAAGCGACCGCATTTTCCGGTCTGACTTTTACGTGGACGATGAAAGTGATCATAGCTTTTGCTGTCGCGTGATTATCGACAAAAACCGGTACCCACTTTTTGCCATCACGCTCAGTCGGCCGGCTCCGGCTGACCCAATACGTGATGCGCACCGGGCAAGCGTTCGCCAGCGGATTCGATAATCCGCCGCACGCCTTCGCGCACGGACACCTTGCTCGGCCCGAGCAGCCTTTCCATCTTGGTGGTATCGGCCCAGATCGGCCACGACTTGCCATTTTCGACGAAGATCGGCTCTTTGCCGACCATCTCGCCGGCGATTCGGCAATAGTCCTGCGTGGTTATCGACTCCGAACCGCCGACATTGATGATCTCGGCGCCGACCTTGGCGATGCCGGCGCAGGCGATGGTCTTTTCGACGTAATCATCCTCGTACAGCGGCGTATGCCAGTTCTTGGCGCCAGGATAGACGCTGACCGGCTCGCCGCGCAGCACCTGATCGACGCGCTGCGTAACCCCGCCGCCACGCGGGCCATAAAACGAGAAGATACGGATCAGCGTGACCGGCAGTTCGTAGTCCAGGCTGATGTGTTTCATCAGATATTCCGACGCGATCTTGCTCGCCGCGTAATTTTCGCCGGCGCTGTGAAGGCCATAGGGATCGTCCTCGCGCAGCGGTCGCTCGCCCTGGTATTCGTAAAGCGAGCCGGTGCTGCCATGCACGAAAGCCTCGGCCTCGCGATAGCGGCGAGCCAGCCGGCCGGTCGCGGCGACGTTGACATCATAAGCACGATTGCCGTGATTGGGCGGGAGCACGGCGTAGTTGATCACCACGTCGACTTCCTTGGGCAGCGGCGAGAGGTCTTCCTCGAACATATCGAACGAAATCGCTTTAGCGCCCGCCGCCTCGATCTTGCGCTTCTGATCGGCGTTGGAATAGCGCGCGACCGCGAAGACCTCGTTATTCTTGGCCAGCTCCACCGCTACCGGCAGCGCGACGAGCCCGCTGGCCCCGGTGACCAAAACACGCTTTCCAGACAGTCCCGACATCTCTCTCTCCTTCATGGCGGCGCTGCGACCGCCCGATTATCGTTCGTCGTCAATACTAACGGCCAAGCTTCTCCAGCATCAGATCATGCAGCAGACGCTTCGACACCTTGTTGCTGTGGAGCAGCGGCACTTCGTCGCGGGTGATCGCGACATAGGCGCGCGGCACCTTGTAGCTCGACAATTTCTTGCGCAGTTCCGCCTGGATATCGTCGAAACTGGGCTGCGCGCCATCGCGCGGGACGATCGCCGCGACCACCAGCTGCCCGCGCTCGCGATCGGGAATGCCGACGACATAAGCGGAATGCACGCCTTCCAGCGCTTGCAACTCCATCTCGACTTCAGCGGGCGAGACGTTCGAGCCCGCGGTCTTGATCATATCGCCGCTGCGCCCGACGAAATGCAGCCGCTTGCCTTCGAACAGCCCCATGTCGCCGGTGTGGTAAAAGCCATCGGGGGTAAAATACCCGTCGCGTTCGACCTTGTGCAGCCCCGGCGTCAAGGCATAGCCGCGCACCTGGATTTCGCCCGGCACGCCTTCGGGAACCGGCTTGCCATCCTCATCGACCACGCGCACCTCGTAGCGGTCGGCGAAATGATCCATCGGCGAACAGACCGGCCAATTCGGCGCCCGCACCACATCGCCATAGGAATAGGGCCCCAGCGTCTCGCTCATGCCCAGACCCCAGAACGGCGGCTTCTGCCCGCTGATCGCTTTCAGATCATCCTCGGCCAGCACGCTGCCCATCGCCATCTGACTGTTGCTGAGCGTTCGTTCCGTGCAAGTGGTGGTCGCGCCGGCCATCCAGTTGGGCATCAGCGACATCATCAAGCCGCCTACCCAGAACATCGGCAGATAAGCCGCGCCCTCGGCGCCGCGCTCGGTGCCGAGCATGCCCTTCATATACTGCGCGCGAAACAGCACCGGGCCGTGATTGTGCTTGACCCCCTTGGGCAGCGCCATCGAGCCCGAGGTGTAGATTTCGAGCAATTGGTCGGTGGGATGCACCTCGGCCTCGATCTCGGTGAGTAGCGCATCGCCGATGTGGCGACCGCCTTCGATCAGCGCATCGAGATCGGCAAATGTCGCGGGTAGCGCCGGGCCGGTCGAAGCCACCCAGCGCAGGAACGGCGTGCGCGCCAGTTGCAAGGCGGGACTGCTGCCGCTGCGCAGATCGGGCAGCGCGTCACACAGCCGCTCGACGTAATCATTGTTGAGGAAATGGCGCTGGGCGATCAGCCCGGAGACATCGGATTGGCGCAGCACCCGGACCAATTCATCGGCGCGGATCATCGTGCTGATCGGAATGGCGACCGCGCCGATCCGCCCGATCGCCGCGAGCATCCACACGAAGAACGGGCCATTGCCGCTGATGAAACCGACCCGGGTGCCCTTGCCGACGCCCCGCGCGATCAACCCTTTGGCCAGCGCCGCCGATTTTTCATCGAGTTCGCGAAAGCTCATCGCATCGCTCGGGATCGTTTCACCAGTGAGTTTGATCGCTGTCGCATCGCCATAGGCCGCCGCGGTCGCCCGGATCAGCTGAGGAAGCGTGGTTGCGGCATCCGGTTGACGAACGGAGGTATCTTGCATGTTTATCCTGCATCCCTAGCTCTGGGCCTGATCTTGCGCACAGCCTCTGCCCGCGCGGAGCCCCGCCGAACCGCATATGGCCTGCACGCGCTTGCCCTGTCCAGAGTGCGCGCGTCACAAAGCCCGCGAAACGGACATCTTCCATAGGCGTGGCTTGACAGGGGGCCATTTTCCGCCGGAATGCCGGGCAGACCAGCGGCCAGGCAAAGCTAACGCATGACCAATACTATGATCGCCGCCGATATCCCCTGGCTGGCCCGCGCCTGGGCGCAGCCGGGCGAGAGTCGATTCGCCGAGGTTCACGGTTGCCCGATCCATTACCTCCACTGGGGCGATCGCTCGCAGCCGGGGGTGATGTTGATCGCCGGCGCCGGCGGTCACGCCCATTGGTTCTCGCATATCGCCCCGCTGCTGGCCGATCAATTCAGCGTCGTGGCCATCGATATCGGTGGTTGCGGCGATTCCGGCCACCGGGCGAACTATTCGCTCGAACTGGTCGCGGCCGAGATCATGGCGGTCGCCACCGATGCGGGGATGTTTGCAGGCGGTATCCGCCCTGTCCTGGTCGGCCATAGCGCCGGTGGCCAGTTCGCGCTGCGCACCGCGCTCACTCATGGCGACGCCCTGCTCGGGGTGATTGCCCTCGATACGATACGATACGCCCAACTACCCGGCGACCCGGCAATGCGCCCGCGCCCGGAACGACCGGCGACGCCCCGCGCTATGCGCCTACATCCCGACCGGGCCAGCGCGGTCGCGCGGTTCAGGCTTCAACCCGAACCGAAAGTGGCGGTCGAGCTGCCGGGACTGCTCGACCACATCGCCGAGCATTCGGTGCGCGAAGTCGAAGGCGGCTGGACCTGGAAATTCGACGCCGCCGGGCTGTCTTCGATTCTGTCCGCCGGCTTCGACCTCAAGGATCGGCTCGGCGATCTGACCTGCCATCTCGCCGCGATCTACGGCGAGCATACCCATCTCACCGATGAAACCGTGCTCGAGCAAATGGCGGCGCTCACCCGGGGCAAGGCGCCGGTGTTCATCATTCCCGGAGCGGGCCATTATCCGATGCTCGACAGCCCGCTGGCCTGCGTCGCCGCGCTCCAGGGCGTGCTGACCAGTTGGGTCGCGGCAGAGCGCGGTTCTGTCAGCTTGCAGTACATGTGAACAGCATGGTATCATTCTCGAAACCGCAGACCACATCGATCGGGTGTCGGCTGGAGACATCGAGCAAGAGCGCAAAGCCGGCGAATGGCGAGAATCAGGAGAGTTTCATGAAGGTCGAGAACATCAAGCCGCTGATCGGCGCCACCGTCGAGGTCACGCGCGCGGAATTGCAGGACGATGCCGTCGCCCAGCGCTGCCGTGATCTGCTGGAAGAGCGCGGCGTGCTGGTGTTCCCGCGCATCGGCCTCAGCGATGAGGAACAGCTCGCCTTTACCGACAAGCTCGGCACGCGCGTCAATTTCACGAATCGCGTGCCCGGCGGGGACGAAGCGACACCCGATGTCTACACGGTCACGCTCGATCCCGAGATCAATATGGAGCCCGAATATGTGCTGGGGACTTTCTTCTGGCATGCCGACGGCATGACCCAGGACATTCCCCCGCCCTTTGCCAGCGTCCTGTCAGCCCGCAAAGTGGCGCCAAAAGGCGGCCAGACCGAATTCTGCAGCACTTATGCCGCTTATGAGGCGCTGAGCGAGGAAGAAAAGCGCGAGATCGCCGATCTGCGCGTGGTCCATACGGTGACGGCGGCGGTGCGCGAGGTGGCCACGCCCGAGGAACTCGACCCCACCCGCCGCGCGTTCAAGCACGAGCATCCGCTGGTGTGGACGCATCAAAACGGCCATAAATCGCTGCTGATCGGCTATACCGCCGATTATGTCGTCGGGCAGTCGAAGCCGGAAGGTCGCGCGCTGCTGGTGCGTCTGCTCGAATGGACCGGGCAAGCGGCCTTCACTTATCGGCATCAATGGCAAGAGGGCGATCTCGTCGCCTGGAACAACACCGGCGCCCTGCACCGCGTCATTCCCTATTCGGCGGATTCCGGGCGGATGATGCATCGCACCTCGGTGGCCGGGTTCGAGGAGGTGGCCTGAGCTGGCTATCGGCCAATCGTGCGGATACGCTGAAACAACCCCATCAGCGTCGCGCGTTCTGCTTCGTCGATATTGCCGAAAAATCGCTCTTCGATCTCCAGCGCCACTGCAGCCAGCTGGCGGTGCAGGGCCTCACCGTCGGCGGTGAGATGGAGCGAGTGGGTGCGACCGTCGGCAGGGCTACGATCGAGCAGCCCTGCCTTGACCAGTCCCGCGACGATCGGCACCATATTGGTACGCTTGACCCCCAGCGCCCGGCCAATTTCGGCCTGATTGCAACCGGGATTTGCCGCGACAAATCGGATCGTGATCGATTCGGTCATGCGCAATCCGAGCGGCTCAAGCGCTTCGCTCAGCGCTGCCATCGTTACCAGCGATGCTCGACGCATCTGATAACCGAGCATGTCAGCCAGCGGATCGCGCAAATCCGCTGGCACGGAATCGCTGATGTCCAAGCCAGAATGCCCAAGCGGATAGGCTGTTTTTTCCATGCCTCTAGCCTAGAGTATCGTGCGAAAAAGTGGGTACCGGTTTTTCGCATTAAACGATGCGACAACAAAAACTTAGAACGGGCGGAGTGATTCAGATATCACGCAGCCCGTTCTAGATTGAAAAGCGGCTTGTCAACAACAGGTATGTGACATACCATTTCCTTATAAGCGGCAGTCAATCGCCGCAGCCGGGAAAAGGACCGCAAGTCGATGCCATTGTCAGCCATCAATCCGCTTTTGGGAACCTTTCGCACCACCGCCGTCGGGCTGGCTATGGCGCTGGCAACATTGACACCAGCGATCGGGGCACCAGCGGCCGGGGCGCAACCGACCGGCGTGGTCGCCGTTCCGGGCAAGCCGCTGCTGCTGATCGGTGCTTACGATCTCGGCAGCGTCGGCTATCGCGCCGACGAATATTTCCTGTCGGGCAGCGCCACCGCTTACGCCTTGTCGGGCCCGGCGACCCCGGACGGCGTATGGAATCCGGCGGCCAGCTCGACCGCGCCCTTCACCACACGGGTCGTGGTGATGCGCCCCACCGATCCGGCCAAATTCAACGGTACCGTGCTGGTCGAATGGCTGAACGTCACCGCCGGGCAGGACACGCCAGCGGACTGGATGGTCGCGCACCGCGAGATGATCCGCAAAGGCTTTGCCTGGGTCGGGGTCTCCGCGCAGCAGGTCGGGGTCGAGGGCGGTGCTGCGATCATGGCGCAAGGGATGCCGCTCAAAAAGGCCGATCCAGCGCGCTACGGCAGCCTCTCGCATCCCGGCGATGCTTATAGCTACGATATTTTTTCGCAGGCCGGCGCCGCCGTAAAGGCTGCGGGCGCGAGCGGCTTGCTCGGGCCGTTAGTGCCGCAGCGGGTGCTGGGCATCGGCGAATCACAGTCGGCGGCCTTCTTGACCACTTATGTCAACGCGGTCGACCGGATAGGGCGCGTTTATGATGGCTTCCTGATCCACTCGCGCTTCGGCAGCAGCGCCGCGCTCGATGGGTCGCGCATGGTCGGCCCGACCGGAATGCCGGCCGATGTCCATTTCCGCCCCGACCTGCGCGTGCCGTTGCTGACCGTGATCACCGAAACCGATATTCTCGGTGGCCATCTGCCCGGCTATCACGCTTCGCGTGTGCCCGACAGTGCCCACCTGCGCGTCTGGGAATTGGCCGGGGCCGCCCATGCCGACAATTACCTGTTCGGCGGCGCCTTCATGGATAGCGGGCTGGAGCCGGTGACCGCGCTGGCCCGTGTTTTCACGCCATCCACTAACACGCCCGCCGGCAAGCTCGCCAAGCCGGGCAACCCGGGCATGCCGCATCACTATGTCGTGGAAGCGGCGCTGGCCGGGCTCGATAATTGGGTCCGCACCGGCAAACCGCCTGCGCATTCCCCGCTGCTGGTGCTGGCCAGCGGCGGCACACCGGGATCGACGGCAAGTCTCGCCCGCGACACCGAGGGCTTGGCGGAAGGTGGCATCCGCACTCCGTGGATGGATGTGCCGACGATCCGGCTGAGCGGCGTGGGCGATCCCGGTTCATTATTGTCAGCCCTGGTCGGCTCGGGCGAGCCGTTTGACGCTGCAACTTTGGCGCGGCTTTACCCGGGCGGCAAACCGGAATATCTGCGCAAATTCACCGCAGCGCTCGATAGCGCGATCGCAAAGGGCTTTATTCTGGCCGAAGACCGGGCAGAAATACTCGAAATCGCGACAATCAATTTCGACAAGACGCCCTGATCAGCGCATCATCGGCTTTCCGGATTTCAGAGCCGCGACAGCAACTCGGCTTTCTTTGCCGCGAACTCCTCGGCAGAGATGATGCCCCGACTCTGCAGGTCGGCAAGGCGTTCGAGCCGGGAGAAAATCTCGTCATCCGAACTCCCGCTGGCGCGCTGCGAAGGCACTGGTGAACCGCTGAGCGCGGACTCATCGGTCTCGGGCGTTGCTGCGCCTGGAGTCGCATCGGTATCGCGTGCAGCAGGGTTCGGCCGCGCAACCGGCGCATCCCCGGCCTTCGCCTGATCGCCGACAATTTTCAATTCGGACAAGCTTACCCGCCCCAATTGGCTGGTAAAACTCAGCGATTGGTCGCCCGATTGTTGCTGCGAGGCGCCGCCGATGCGGTGATCGCCCGTGTCATACACGGTGATCAGCCCCCGCTGCTCGATCGCCAGGCGCCGCGAGCCGGGGAATACCGCGTAATGCATGTCATTCTGCGAACCGGTCGAGGAAGGCGTACCCAGTTCGGCCGGCCAGCGGCTGCCCGATGAACCTGTCGGCGCTGGCACGAAAGGCGAGGAAGTTTGCAGCACACCGGCCAGTTCGTTGCATAGCGCATCGACCTTGGCCTTGAGCCCATGATTGAACATGTCGCCGATCATGATCATGCCGCCTTGCGACCATTGCCCCATGCCGCCGAGTTCGGGATGGTTGAACTGCGCCTGGCTGCCGCCGCCCGCAGCCAAGGCTGACAATAGCTGACTGGCAGCATCGCTGCTGACGCCGTGCCGTCTGGCAATGTCATCGACGATCTGCCGGCCTTCTTCGCTCAAGCCTCGCATTCGATATTCCCATTCTGCTGACGCGACACAGTCATACCGCGTTCGTCAGGCGAAGCCAGCGCTGCCGCCACGCGGGCACGCAATCGCGGCAGGATTTCGGCTTCGAACCACGGATGGCGCCGCATCCACCCGGTCGATCGCCACGATGGGTGCGGCAACGCCAGCGTGTCGGGCGCCAGCCTGTCGAACGCCCTCACCCGCTCGGTTACCGACATCCGTCGGGTTTCGGGCCAATATTCGCTTTGCGCATATTGGCCGACCAGCAGCGTCAGCCTCGGCGCCATGGAGGACAATATGCGTTTATGCCACAGTGGCGCGCATTCGCGGCGAGGCGGCAAATCCGCAGCGCTCCCTTTTCCGGGATAGCACAGCCCCATCGGCACCAGTGCGATCTGTTCGGGATCGTAAAAGATCGCGCGCGTGAGGCCGGTCCATAGCCGCAGGCGTTCACCGCTGGCATCGTCCCAGGGCACACCGCTTTCGTGGACCAGTCTTCCCGGCGCCTGGCTGATGATGACAATCCGCGCGCCTGGGCCGAATTGCACGACTGGGCGGGGCCCACATGGCAAACTGGCAGCGCAGAGCCGGCATTGGGCAATTTCAAGATGTAGCGACCCGTCGCCTATCATGGGGCGGTTCAATAGGTGGCAGGCGGATCGCTGGCGGGAAAGCTTTCATCGCTGGCTTCATCGACACGATCCCATTTCGCAGGGTCGCTCGACATGCTCGCGGGTCCAGCATTGCGAACCTGCGAGAAACCTTCTGGATTGGCCTCGCCATCGGCGAAAGCCGCGCGCGGGCTCGGCCCTTGTCGCCCCAGCCAGCGAAACGCCGCGAAGGCCAGAATTCCGGTCGTTGCGAGTTTGATGATACCCACGCCAATCTCCAGAATACGCGCCGCCGTTTTGGCGCTTGCGCATGAATATGCCGCGCGATGGTTCGGAAAATCCAGAACCATCGCGCGGCGACCAAGCAAATCAGAAGGCGGCGCTGGCCGCAGTTTGCTTGAGATAGATACGATTGTCGGCGATCTTTTCAATGTCGTCGATGGGCACGTAATGATGCGCGCCGTCGGCGCTGTCGGATCGCGTCAGCTTGATCCGATCGTCCTCTACCTCATCGACGGTGCCGAGGTGACGACCGGCGCCATCGCTGACTTCCATATGCTGCTTGATGCGCAATTTCTCAAACATGATGTACTCCTCTGCGATCAGTCCTCCCATAACTTTGGACGCATCGGTTCGTTCCCACACAATGGTCGAGCAATGCTGGCAACGCTCCGGATCTGCGACGGTCAGTGCTTCGGGAACGTGTAACCACACCCGGCGTTCTCCCGGTCGATAGGCGGCAAGGAGGTGGACCATGCCCAGAGGCGACAAGTCGAGCTATACCGACAAGCAAAAGCGCAAGGCCGAGCATATCGAGCAAGGCTACGAGCATCGGGGCGTGCCGGAGGATGAGGCTGAGCGGCGCGCCTGGGCCACCGTCAACAAGGAATCTGGAGGCGGCAACAAGTCCGGCTCTGGCCGAGGCCGGCCTGACACGCATGAGTCCTCGTCGCGCGGCGGCAAGGCACATAAGTACGGTTCGCCGGAACAGCGATCCGCCGCCGCCCGCAAGGGCTGGGTTACTCGGCGTGGTAAAACGGCCTAGGTCAAGCGGCTCGGCAATCATTCTGACGGTTGGCGTGCCAATTCGTTTGATTTTGGATGTTTCGCGGGCGGCATCACGCTTTGTCTCGCCGAAACGGAGGTTTCTCAGCAAGTTTCCCTAGGTGGATTCGGCTAGCCATTAGCCATGACAAGGGGAAACAACCTTTATCTCGTCGATGGTAATTCTCACCGTAGGGCAGCTCTTACGCATAGCCTCGCGGGGACCGATATCCATGTTGAACCGTTTGAGGATGCGCAGGAGTTGGTCGCGAGTTGGCCGCGGGCGGGTTTGCTACTCATCCATGATGATCGCCAGTCGGTCAGCAAGCTGCTCACCCATATGGGCCGCTCCGGCCATTGGTTGCCCGTCATCGCCTTCGCCGAAAACCCCTGCACCCGCACTGTCGTGCAGGCCGTACTGGACGGTGCGATTGATTACATCGCCTGGCCCTTCACCGTCGATGAAATAGCCGAAGTCATCGAGGAGGCGCAAACCAAGGCCGAAACCTTCGGCAGCACCAAATTGCGAGAGGCCCTCGCCCGCAGCCGCGTCGAGCGCCTGACCAAACGCGAACGCCAGGTTCTCGCCGGGGTCGCCGAAGGCATGTCCAACCGCCTGATCGGCGAAAAACTGGCGATCAGCCCGCGCACCGTCGAAATCCACCGCGCCAATATGCTGACCAAAATGGGCGCGCATCATACCTCGGAAGCCATTCGGATCGCGATCGAGGCGGCGGTGGTGGCGTAGAGCACCGCGCCATTAATCTGATGCAAAACCCTCCCCCTTTGGCAGGGCAATCGCATATGGAATCATGCCCGATGGTCATCCTGACGAAAGTCAGGATTGAGCGCAGCGTTCATTGGCTAGCCGTCGCCATCGGCTTTCACAACCAAGAGAGAGGTACGAAGAAACGCCATTTGCTTCCCAAGCCTGCCGATAATGCGGATATAACCGGCGCAGCGAGAATGGATGCTGACTTCCGTCATCCTGGCGAGCCAAATGCGATTGCCCTGCCCAACGGAAGAGGATTGAAATCGACACGCTCGAGCGCAGGCTGCGCAAGATATGAATAAGTAGCTTCAACTGCCCAGCGACACGATCCCGCCGGTCGAGCCAAACCCGCCGGCGCCGCGTGCGGTTTCGTCGAGTTCGCTTACTTCCAGCCAGCTCGCCTGCGTCACGGGGGCAAGCACCAATTGCGCGATCCGATCGCCCCGCCGGATCGTGAAAACCGCATGGCCGTGATTGATCAGGATCACTTTCAATTCGCCGCGATAATCCGAATCGATCGTGCCCGGCGTATTCGGCACGGTGATGCCATGCTTCAGCGCCAGGCCCGAACGCGGGCGCACCTGAATCTCGTAGCCGGCGGGAATGGCGACGGCAAAGCCAGTCGCCACCGCGTGGCGTTGGCCGGGCGCAAGGGTAACGTCCTCCGCCGACACCACATCCATGCCCGCCGCGCCGAGGCTGGCATAAGCGGGCAGATCCAGTTCCGCGCCATGCGGCAACCGCAGGATCGCTACGGGAACGGGTTCACGCGAGTGCATCGGCCATCCTTTCGACCAGCGCGGCGGCAACCAGCGCTTTGGGCATTTCGTTCAGGCTTTCGACGCCGGCAGGGGTGACGATGTGGACGGTGTTGGCCTCACCCCCCATGACATCGCCCGAGACGTCGTTCGCAACGATCCAGTCCGCGCCCTTGCGCGCCAGCTTGGCCTGCGCATGCGCGACGACTTGCTCGGTTTCCGCCGCAAAGCCCACAACCAAACTCGGACGCCGTGATGAGCGGCATAGCTCTGCCAGAATATCGGGATTTTCGACCAGTTGCAGCGGCGGCACCGCGCCCGATCCATCCTTCTTGATCTTGTGGTCGGCCGTGCCGGCCACACGCCAATCCGCCACCGCCGCCACCATCACCGCGATATCGGCTGGCAGTGCCGCCTCCACGGCGGACGCCATCTCGCGGGCACTCTCCACATCGATGCGTGTCACCCCGGCAGGCGTCGATAAAATAACCGGTCCCGCTACCAGCGTCACCCGCGCGCCTGCTGCCGCTGCCGCCTGCGCGATCGCAAAGCCCTGCTTCCCCGACGAGCGATTGGCGATATAGCGCACCGGATCGATCGCTTCATGGGTCGGGCCAGCGGTGATCAGCACATGCCGTCCGGTGAGCGGCCCAGGCGCGGGTTGAATGCCCATCCGCGCGATCGCCGTCATAATCGCTGGCGGCTCCGGCAGCCGCCCCGGCCCATATTCGCCGCAAGCCATCGCCCCTTCGTCCGGATCGAGCACGGTCACCTCGCTGGCTCGCAATGTCGCAACATTGCGCCGCGTCGCTGCATGCTGCCACATCCGCACATTCATCGCCGGGACCGCCAGCACCGGCTTGTCCGTCGCCAGCAGCAATGTCGTCGCCAGATCATCGGCGATCCCGGCAGCCATCTTCGCCAGCAAATCCGCCGTCGCCGGGCAGACCACCACCAGATCGGCCTGCCGCGAGAGCTGGATATGGCCCATCTCGACCTCGTTCTTCAGATCCCACAAGGTGGTGTGCACCGGATTCTCGGACAACGCCGCCAGCGTCATCGCGGTTACGAATTTCGCCCCGCCCTCGGTCAATACGCAAGTCACCTCGCCCCCCGCCTTGCGGATCAGGCGAACCAATTCGCAGGACTTATAGGCAGCAATGCCGCCTCCCACGATCAATAGGATTTTCGGATGGACCATCGCCGCGCTTTTGCCGCCTGGAGGGGCGGCGCGCAAGCGGCTGAGAACCGTATTATTTCAGTTAGGCGGGGAGTCTGATCCAAAACGAAGTTTCGGATCAGACTCCCGTGGCGCCTGTTGCATGGTACAGATACCATGCAACAGGCTGCCGTTAATCAAACGTGGTGATGATGATGATGGTGATGCCAATCGTGGGCACTTGCCGCGACCGGCGCAGCCAGGATGCCCATGGCAAGGACAGCAGTCAGGACATTTTTGAGAACGGTCATGGGGAGGATTCCTCTATAGCGAGCAGATGGCTCAAACAGAGTCTAGGTTTCCGGCCCCGAGCTGTCTCGGCTCACATTGTCGCAAATTTCAACACTCTACGACACTGTCGCAGGAGCCCCCTTGCCCAGGGCGACCTTCGTCAACCCGCTCATCGCCATCGGCACGAAGGCCAGGCCGATGAACATCGCCGGTGCGACCATCGCTCCCCAATAGAAATTGTCGTTGCGGCCCACGATCATGAAGAACAGGCCATAGCCGAGGTACAGCAAAGTGGCGAAACTGCCCGCTTCGCTGCGCCAGCCGGCCCAGCCCAGGATCATCAGCATCACCAGCGGCCCGGCGGCCCAATGCGGCAGGAATCGCAGATTGCTGGCGAGAACGACGTTCGAGAGCCAGCCGCCCAACCCGCGCAGCGCAAACCAGGATGGTCCCACGGGATCGCTCGGCAGCGTTTGCGCGGCGACGAAATGAAGGTGGATCGTCATACCGATGGCGAACAAGGCGACCAAACCCAGCCATGCCGCGGCTTCGCGCCAGGCGTGGCGCCAACCGGCGGAAGCGGCCAGCAACAAAACGAACGGCAGCGTGTGTTCGCGGATCGCCAGCGCCAGCGCGGCGACACACCAGGCCCCCAGCCACTGTCCGGGTTGATCTGAACCCCGCGCAGCGGGCCGGTGAAGGCCGAAAGCCAGCGCGATCAGCATTCCGGCCCAGAGTTCGTGCAGCACGAAATAATAGCGGTTGAGCCCCAGCGAGGCGCCCAGGAACAGGAACGCTATAGCTATGTTGCGATGCGGAAGCCCGCCCGGCTCGCCGCCGAGCCGGCGCCACCACGCCCAGAGCACGGCAACCATGAGCACCACCGCCGCAGCGATCTGGCCGGGAATGCCCGCCCAGGCATCGAGATAAGCCAGCGTGGGCAGGCGCACGGCCAGGCCCGGGCGAACCGGATAATGCGCCTTGCGGTGTTCGGCGAGGATGAAGCTGTAGTAATTCTCACCGTGGTGGATACGCGCGATCGCTGCATCATAGAGTTTGAGGTCGTCATCGCGCGGGCGCTCTTTCGTTGTGCCCGTTTTGCCGCCCAACCCACCGATCGCAGCCGGCGTTGCCACTTCGCCTCTGCCAACGGTGAGCGGTACCAGCGCCGAGGCGACCAGCATCGCCAGCACCGCTACCAGCAGCGCCAGCGCGCGCGCGCGCGGCCAATGGGCAAAGCGATCCCATTCCGGCGCCGGTGTAAGCCCGCTACCAGGCATGGACGCGGCGGTCCCGCCTAAAGGTGCAGCCCAAGCCGAATCCACGCCCATGTCACGATGCCCCCGAGAAGTGTCGTGCCGATATATCGCAGCCATCCCCTGCGATATGGTTTACGCTCCGCTACCTGCCCTTCGGTGAGTGGCCACATCAGCGGAATATGCGGCAGTGGGGGCGCTTCGGGGGCGCCGCCTTTTGCCGGAAACAGCTCCTGCACGCGGCGCAGCAAGCCCGGCAGGCCCAGCACGGTCTTGCCCAGGCGCTGTATCCCCTCGGCGAGCGCAGCTTCCGGGCCGAGTTCGTCACGCATCCAGGCCGAGACGAAGGGCCCCGAAGTGTCCCACATATTGATCGTGGGATCGAGCTGGGTGGCCAGCCCCTCGACCATCACCATGGTCTTCTGCAGCAGCAGCAGATGCGGCTGGGTTTGCATGTCGAAATCGCGGGTGATCGCGAAGAGCCCGTCGAGCATCTGGCCAACCGACAATTCGGCCACCGGCTTGCCGCGCATCGGCTCACCGACAGCGCGGAGTGCGGTCGCGAAATCTTCGACCGAATGATAGGCCGGCACATATTGCGCCTCGAAATGAATCTCGGCGACGCGGCGGTAATTGCCGGTGGTTAGGCCATGGAGGATTTCACCGAGCCAAACGCGGGCGCGGCGATCGATCCGGCCCATGATGCCGAAATCGATGGCAACGATGGTACCGTCGCCCTCGATGAAGAGATTGCCCTGATGCATGTCGGCATGAAAATAGCCGGCATGGATCGCCTGGGTCAGAAAAGCGATCACCAGTCGCTGGGCAATATTCGGCAAATCGTGCCCGGCGGCAGTGAGCGCGGCGCGATCGGAAATCTTGATGCCGTCGATCCATTCGAGCGTCATCACTCGGCCATTGGTGCGATCCCAGTCGATCGCCGGGATGCGGTAACCCGGCACGCTATTGACTGCTTCGGCCAGTTCCGAAGCCGAGGCGGCCTCGCGGCGCAGATCGAGTTCGCGCAGCGTCCAGCGCTTGAAATTGGCGATGATCAGGCGGGGCCGCAGCCGCTCCGCCTCGCCGCCCAACGCTTCGAGATGCGCGGCGGCCCATTCATAGGTAGCAATATCACGGGCCAGCCGCTCGCGAATACCGGGCCGCAGCACCTTGATCGCAACTTGCCGCCCCTCGATGGTGACGGCGCGATGAACCTGGGCGATCGAGGCCGCCCCCACCGGATGTTCTTCGACGCTGCTGAACAGCTCCTGCAGCGGCCGCCCGAAGCTCGCCTCGATCTCGCGCCGGATCGCCGCGAACGGCACGGGCGGCAGGCTATCCTGCAGCAGCAGCAGATTGATCTGCGCATCCTCGCCGACCAGATCGGGGCGCGTCGCCAAGGTCTGGCCCAGCTTGATCGCCGCGGGCCCTATCGCCTGGAAAGCCCTTGCGTAATCGGGGTTGCGCGGCTGAATCGTGCCGAACCGCGCGAGGCGCATCAGCCGCCGCACCGGTGCCGGCATATTGGGATCGGCCTCGATCCCGCGCAATGCGCCATGGCGCGCGAGAATGCGCCCCCAGCGCAGCAGGCGAAACAGATGCGTGGTCGAAGTCGTCACGCGCGCGTTTACACTTTCCAGCCCGAATGGATCGCGACCAACCCGCCCAGCAGCGGCTCGACCCGCGTGCGCACGAAGCCCGCCGCGCGGATCATCCCCTCGAACTCCAGCATCGGCGGAAAGCGACGGATCGATTCGATCAGATAGCGATAGCTCTCGGCATCGCCGGCAATCGCCTGGCCCAGCCGCGGCACCAGCCGATGCGAATAAAGATCATAGGCCTCCTTGAAGCCGGGCCACTGCGTGGTCGAAAATTCCAGGCAGAAAAACCGCCCGCCAAACCGCAGCACGCGATGCGCCTCAGCCAGCGCGCGATCGATATGCGTGACATTACGGATGCCGAAAGCAATCGTGTAAGCATCGAAAAAGCGATCGGGAAAGCTCAGTTCCTCGGCATTCTGCCGCGACCACACCAGACCATCGAGCCCGCGCGCCAAAGCCCGTTCGACCCCGACATCGAGCATGTCCTGGTTAATGTCCGAGACGGTAACACTCGCCCCCGCCGCCGCCAGCCGAAACGCGATGTCGCCCGTTCCGCCCGCCATATCGAGGATCGCCTCACCCTTGCGCGGCTTCACCCGGCGCACGAAACGATCCTTCCACAAACGATGCATGCCACCCGACATGGCATCGTTCATCACATCGTATTTGCGCGCAACATTGGAAAATACCGCGCCGACGCGGGCGGTCTTTTCGTCCTCGGGCACGTCTTCATAGCCGAAGGAGGCAGTCTGCGGTTCGCTCATGCCGGGGGCTTTAGGGGAGTTTGTTGCGGTCGGGAAGGCTGTTAGCGAGGGGCGGAGGCAGGTTAAGGTTTCCTGGGGCTTGTGGCCCCAGACCCCGTTTCTGTTTGGGTTGCTTATCATTCAACCTTAGCGCTGGGGATGCAACATTCGATAAAGTCTATTTCACCTTTGCCTTCATGTCGGCGTATGCCGCGTCACGGGCTTGAGGCGCCAGTGATTGAAGGTATTGGCTTGCATCCTTGTAAGTCAGGAAGGCCCTGCCATCAGCAACGATGGCGACAGAACGACCGTTGTACATTCGGCGAAGCGATCGCCTTTGCGCCCTGCTCAAACCTTGGTCGTCTTCTTCCGTCATCGCCATTTTTCATCCTATAAGAGGCAGCGCGCGAAGCTGCTATTCTCAACCGCGCACGCGACGCTCACCGCCTACACGCACAAAAGGGAAACAATGACCGTGCCATTCATAGAGCAGGATTTGTGTGAGCACTTTGCCCATTGCGTCCAAGTGCTTGGCGGCACCACCGCTGCCTCGCGCCGCCTGGGTATCGACGAACGGGCCATCCGACGTTTTATCAACGGTGAGCGGCCCCTCGGCAGCGGTCTCCTACAAGACACCGCCAAAGCACTACGCCTCCTTATCGCTGAAGCAACAGCGGCCGAAGGGCACATCGCTCAGGCTTTAAGCTCGGAACCGGGCGATCCGCTACTCAGTCCGTCCAAACGGGACGCCGCGCCATAGTTTAGGTCAAGCGAAGGGTTGAAACATGAATAACCACCTCTTCAGTTACAGCGGTAGACGCCCTTAATTTCAGCCGTTCGCCTTTCCGCGCTCCGATCCCGATTGCGGACATCGCCCTGCAGCGGTATTTTAACCCATGGCTAAAGCAGATCGCCTCGCGCGTCTCGATGATCTTCGGTTGGACCTCGAAGCAGAATATACTGCGGCGCTGATTGCGGCCCTGAAGGTGGCGGCATCCGGCAAATGGGGCCTGTTCGATCATAACGGTGATCGATGGGCTCGCTCTGCGGCGGCCCCGGTCATCGAAAACCTCCACGAAATTGGGCAAGCCATTGACCGAGCAAGAGAACAACTCGCGATGCCGCGCTTCGAGCTACAACAGGAATTCCTCGCGTCGCGTGGCCCGGTTGGCCCGCAGGCAGTAGGCGAACCTAAGCAAGCGCAGGCGTGGCTCAAACGCCTTACTTCTGGCAGCACCGAGCACGGCAGGTAGCGCCCTTAATTTCTGGACCTTTAGCCATGGGCGCGCCAGCCTAAGAGCAGACATTTGGCGAGCAGCCGCAAACATGGCAACAATCCGCAATGCCGAATACCGACGCTCTTCTTCGGATTGCTTACGCGGCAGCGGAATGCGGCGATTTTGACCATGCTCGGCGTTGCTATGAACAAGGTGCAGCGCTTGGCGACGCTTGGTGCCTTCACGCCCTAGGCTACATGCACGATGTCGGCGAGGGAGTGCCTGAAAACAAAGTGCTGGCCATGAAAATATACCGCAAAGCATGGCGTCTTGGGTGCCACGCTTCCGCTAGCAACATAGCTATCCTGTACCGTGAACAGGGAAGGACTAGCATGATGTTTCGGTGGTACAGACGCGTTGCTTCTGCTGGGGATGGAAGCGCCCAGCTTGAGATGGCTAAGTGTTATCTCGCTGGCATCGGCGTCAGGAAAAACCCAAACGCGGCATTGCGATGTCTGTCCATTGCCGTCGGTTCATTTTACATTTCTGAGTACGAGCGGGAAGAAGCGCAGGCACTCCTAACTGAACTTTCGCCGCGGCTGGTTTGAGCGTCCGCTTTACACCAAACATAGCCATAAGCAGACTTTCCGGCCCCACCTATTTTTGGACATTCCAGGGCTGCGTTTGCAAGCTGTACAATCACTCTTTAAAACGACTTTGCGCCGGGGCACGACAATGAAATGGCGCACAACGAGGACATGACGGGGAGCGCGAGGGCCCCTGGCCCTCGCATCTTCAATATTCCACCTCCCCTTCGATCCAAGGACCAAAATGCCCGAGCTACCCGAAGTCGAAACCACCGTGCGCGGTCTGGCGCGTTATCTGGAGGGGGCGCGGATTGCGCGGGTGGCGGTCAATCGGCCTGATCTGCGTCGACCCTTTCCTGCCGATCTTGTGCAGTCGCTGGTTGGCGCGACCATCACGGGCCTGGGTCGCCGCGCCAAATACGGGCTTATTCATACCGACCGCGCACGGACGATGGTCTTTCATCTCGGCATGTCGGGGCGTTGGCGGATCGAGCCTGACACGATCGAGAAGCATGACCATCTCGTGATCGAGACCGCCGCCGGGCATGTGCTGGCGTTGAACGACGCGCGGCGGTTCGGCTCGGTCGATCTGGTCGATAGTGACAAGCTCGACGCGTGGCCGGCTTTTGCTGCGCTGGGTCCGGAGCCATTAGGCGATGGCCTGACCCCACGCCATCTGCAGCACGCCTTTGCCGGGCGCAGCGCGCCGGTGAAGGGATTGCTGCTCGACCAGCGCATCGTCGCGGGGCTGGGCAATATCTATGTCTGCGAGGCGCTGCATCGCGCGCATGTGAGCCCCGAGCGCGCGGGTGGCCAAGTCACCCGCGCGGGAACCGAGCGGCTGGTGCCGGCGATCCGCGCGGTATTGGAGGAATCGATCGCGGCGGGCGGATCGACCATCCGCGACTATGCGCAGCCCAATGGCGAACTGGGCTATTTCGCCGCCAGCTGGCGCGTTTATGGCCGGGAGGGCGAGGCTTGCGCTTGTGGCGGCACGATCGGCCGCGCAGTCCAGGGCGGGCGCAGCAGCTTCTGGTGTGCCCGCTGCCAGAAATAGGAATCGCACCGGGGCTGGTCCCTCGCATGCTCAAGCCATAAGCATCCTTGACGATTCGCCCTGTCGCCGGTAAGGGCCGCGCTTTCCGGCGGCTGGGCTGGGCTTCTTGCTTCGCCATCAGCTTGCCAACCAACCGCTTTATACCATTGCTCGGGCCCATTAGCAGCGGCCCCGCGCAGCCGAACGAAGGACAGACATGGCCAATACGCCGCAAGCCCGCAAACGCATCCGTCGCAACGATTCGCGTGCGCTCATCAATGGCAATCGCCTTTCGCGCATCCGCACTTTCGTCAAGAAGGTCGAGGCCGCGCTCGATGGTGGCGACAAGACTGTGGCTGCGGCGGCTCTGGCTGCGGCTCAGCCCGAACTCGCTCGCGGCGTCGCCCGCGGCGTGCTGCATAAGAACACCGCTTCGCGCAAGCTGTCGCGGCTGACCAAGCGCGTCGCTGCGCTTTAAGCGAATCTCTTTGAGCGGCGCCCTCTCATATCAGGGGTGATTCGCCGCTCCGGGTCGATCGCACGGCCTACCCATCCAAAAAAGCCGGCGGAATCCCCGCCGGCTTTTTTGATCATTGGTACAATCGATACAAGGGCGTGGACCCAAAGTATCGGCATTCCCACGATTCGCATTAGGCTTCGAAAAATTCCATATATTTATCAATGTGTTACTTCAGGACAGGCAATTACCTAAGGTTACCACTGTCAAGGCCAATTATTTCATTTTTTTTTCAGTCTGCGCCTTGCTCTCGGCCCGAAACCATCCTTAGTAACCGTCTTGCCGGGGCACTCAGGCCAACCGGTGATCACAAACAGACATGCGACTGGCATAGCAGCCGGGGGGTTGCTGCTGGAAGCGCGCGTGCGCATTCGGTGACGATTGCGTGACGATGGATAGTGCTTTTTTTGATCGGTGCGGGCGGGAGCAAAGGGTGACAGGAACTGTATCGGGAGGACGCCGGGCTGAGCCCGGTTCGGCCAAAGGAAAAGCGGTAATGGCATACGATCCTGAGGATCAGGAGGCTATGGATCTCGCCGCAGACTGGGCCGACATCAGCCAGGGCCTGCGCAAGGATCTGGGCCAGCAATTATACAGCCAGTGGATTCGCCCGGTTCAGGTCGGCCGCTTCTGCAAGGACACCGGCACGCTCGATCTGTTCCTGCCCACCGAATT
>JAMFSI010000071.1 GCA_026225215.1 Sphingomonas palustris
GGGAGCGGGCCGGCACCGACTATCCGAAACGCAGCTTCGGATCAGACAGTTAAGCACCTTAGCGCGCGGGGTAACGCAGCCGGCCAAGGAAACGCGCCGGGCTGAAAAAGTCCATGTCCGCACGGCGCGCCAGCCCGGCCTTGGCTTTCTCGAAACGCATCACGCCATCGATACGCCGGTCGAGAAAGGCGCGCGTTTCAGCCTTATCCTCGCTGGTGTCATCGACGAAAGCCAGCAGTGTCGCGGCGTAAATCGCCGCAAGCGTCGCGCGTTTGCTGTAATGGTTGAGATCGGTCGCGGTATCGCCCGCCAGCCGCCACATCGCATCGGCGCTGCGCCAGCCGAGCACCAGGCTGGCGCGCAAATTCTGCGGCATCGCCATGATCGCCAGCGCGCGGCGCAGCGCTTCCTCGGCGGAGCGGATGGCGTCGAGCCGGAATTGCACCATCTGCCGGATGCGCTGGCGGATGGAGAGCGCCGCCAGCGTTTCGGCCGGAAGCGCCTGCACCATTGCCGCATCGATATGCGCCACCCAGGCCGCGATCATCGCCATCGCCCCGCCGCCCCGAGCCGCCTCGGGGAACGCCAGCCGCGCCACTTCGGGCGATAAGCCCAGCCGCTCCGCTGCCGCGTCCACCGCCGCCAGCCCCCAGCCGTCGAACGCCGCAGCGGCGGCAATTTCGGGCGCCAGGGCAAGGCGCAATTCATCCAATGTCAAATCGGCGTGATCCATCGTACCGACCTTAGAGATTGATGCGCCGTTTCGCCACAGGCAATCAAAGCGAGAATGAGCCGAAGCCTGGGCCCCAGACAGGGCCACTTTCAACAAAAATTAACCACGATGCCGTTACCTTGCATCATGAATTTCCCGTCGCCCGCCTCGACACGTCGGCCGCGCCCGTTGTCGGCGGGGATCGGCTGGTCCGCATCGTATCCCGAGTGGCTATTGGGCGCTGTCGCCATTCTCGCGACGCTGGCGATGCTGCACATCCGATTGATGAACGACGTCGTCTGGCAATTCTGGATTGCCCGGCAGTTGTTGGGCGGCGCGCGGCTCTATGCCGATATCTGGGAGATCAATCCGCCCTTGTGGTTCTGGTCGGCGGTGCCGGTAGAATGGCTTGCCGAACGCCTAGGGATCGGCTGGTC
This sequence comes from Sphingomonas palustris, assembly GCA_026225215.1. Classification (GTDB taxonomy): domain Bacteria; phylum Pseudomonadota; class Alphaproteobacteria; order Sphingomonadales; family Sphingomonadaceae; genus Novosphingobium; species Novosphingobium palustris. The sequence continues at coordinate 1,150 of JAMFSI010000071.1, forward strand.
GTCGCTGCTCGTGGTGCTGGTCGTGCCGTTGGGGGCCGGGTCGGCGTGGCTGGTCGGGTGGCTGATGGCGGCGCCACGGCACGGCGAACGGCTCGTTTTACTGCTGCTGGTCTTTGCCATGACGACGCTGGTGCCGATGCTGGGCCTGGGTCAGCGCGAACAACTCGCACTGGTGACCGGTCTGCCTTATGCGGCACTCATTGCGCGCCGAAGCACCGGACAAAGCACGCCGGTTGCACTGGCCGCGATGATCGGTGGGCTCGGCGCTTACGGCTTTGCCCTGAAGCATTACTTCGTTCTGGTACCGCTGGCGCTCGAGCTGTGGCTGGCCCTGCGTCAGCGCCGGAACTATCGTCCGTGGCGCCCGGAAGTGCTGGCGGTCATCGGGCTGGCGGTCGCCTATGCCGTCGCGGTTCTCGTGTTTGCGCCCGCTTTCCTCACGGTGATCGTGCCGATGGTCGCGGTCGCCTATTACAGCTTCGTGCCGTCGCTGCTGTTTCTACTGGTCAAGCCCTATACCTTGTTCTGGGCGCTGGCCGGGCTTTATCTGCTACTCATCCGGGACGAGCCATGCCGCCCGGTGAGCCCGAACACTTCCGCATTTGTACCCGTCCTGCTGATCACGGCGGGGGGCTTCATGATGAGCTATTTCATACAGCGGCGCGGCTGGGATTATCACAGCATCCCGGCGACCGGGGTTCTCGCGATTGCCGTGGGACTGGAAATGACGCGGCTAAAACGGAAGCTGCCCCTGGCGTTCGGCGCGGTGTTGCTGATCTGGCTCGCTTGCGCAGTCTATCCGCCCGCCGGCAATCGCTTCGGCTATGATCCCTATCTCGATCGCGTGGCGCCTGGCGAGGCGGTCTTCGTCGCCGCGACCGACGCCGGTTCGATCTGGCCTGCCCCCGATCGCCGCCATTTGCGCTGGGTGTCCCGCGCCTATGCCTTGTGGATGATGCCAGCGATCGCCAAGGCCCAGGCCCACGCCCCGATCTCGCCCAAACTGCGCGCGCTCGCGGCGAAGGTACAGGTGGCCACCTCGCAGGACATTCGCTGCAACCCGCCGGCGTTGATCGTGATGGAGCGCATTCCCGGCGATAACGGCGGCGAATCGAGCTTCACTTTCCGCGATTACCTGTTTGCGGATCAGCCATTGCGCCAATTCGTCGCCGCGCATTATGCCCCGCTGCCGCCGACGCCGCGCAGCATCGCATATGCACGCCAGGGGCCGGTCGCGCCCCTCGCGGACCCTGCCTGCCGGAAAATCAGATAGGGTTAAAGCTTCGGGCCGTAACCGCCATGGCTCGACGAGTTTGACGTATTCGCTCTGGCATCTGCCTTGATCTCGGCCGTCATCGGATTGTCGGGGCCGCTGAACGCTGCATAATCGCGCGCCGAGCGGCCGGAATTATCGGTGCGGTCGGGGTTGGCGCCGGCTTTCAGCAACACCCGCATCAGCACCAGATCATGCCGATGCACCGCCGTGATCAGCGGGGTTTCGCCGGTGGAGTTGGATTCATCGAGCCGCGCGCCATGATCGACCAACATCGTCACCCCTTCATCGAAGCCGAGATTGGTGGCCAGCATCAGCGGGCTGGTGCCATGATTGTCGGAGATATTGGGATCGGCGCCCTTGGCCAGCAGAAAGGTCAGCCAGGTCGGATCGCGCCGCGCGACGACGATGTGCAGCGCGGTCTCCCCGGTGGAGGAATCCTGGGTGTTGATGATCGTTGCGCCCGGCTGGCTCACCGCGTCGGTCACCTCCTGCGCTTCCGACTTGCGCACCGATTCCAGAAATTTGTAGCTGGGCGAAAACTGCGCCAAGGCCGGATTGGCCGCGCCAATCCCTCCCAGCGCCAGCAAAAGAACGAACCATGAAAAACGCCGGATTTGCACCGCAAAACACTCCTTCATCACCACATAGCCAAGCGCCCCGTCCGCCATTCACGCCTTGCCAGTGACGGCGTAGCAGAGCATGAAACACGGCGCCATGTCCAAGCTTGTATCGATATGCCGCGCTGCTCTGGTCATCAGCCTCGGAGCCTGCACACTCACCCTGACGGGTTGCGGGAGCGCGAGCCAGCCGGTCGAACATCCGCCACTCGAAGGCAGCGCGGTCGGCGGCCCCTTCACCCTGAGCGACAAAACCGGAGGGACCGTCCACTGGTCTGATTTCGCCGGAAAATACCGCATCGTCTACTTCGGCTATACCTTCTGCCCCGATGCCTGCCCCACCGATATGCAGGCGACGATGCGCGGGCTGGCGATCTTTGCCAAGGCGCACCCGGAGTTTGCCGATCAGATCCGGGCGATGTTCATTTCGATCGATCCCCAGCGCGACACGCCCAAGGTGGTGGGCGAATTCGCCGCTGCCTTCTCGCCGAAGCTGATCGGGCTGACTGGAACCCAGGCCCAGGTCGATCAGGCCGCCAAAGCCTTTGCCGTCTACCATGTGCGCGGCGCCACCACACCGGGCGGCTATCTCATGGACCATAGCCGCATCGTGTACCTGATGGGCCGCAATGGCGAACCGCTGGCGATGCTCGCCGCCGACAAGGGGCCGCAGGCGGTCGCTGACGATCTTGCGCAGTGGGTGCATTGATATGAAGGACGAGCCATCGGAGAAGTTCTGGGAACGGCCGATCGCGGACCTCAATCGCGAGCAATGGGAAGCGCTGTGCGACGGCTGCGGCAAATGCTGCCTCAACAAGGTCGAGGACGAGGATACCGGGCGCATCTTCATGACCAATGTCGCTTGCCGCCTGCTCGATCTCGAGACCGCGCGCTGCAGCAATTATCGCAACCGGCGCAGCTATGTCCCCGATTGCATCCGCCTGACGCCGCGCCTCGCCGGCGAACTGGCGTGGTTGCCCGACACTTGCGCCTACCGGCTGCGCGCGGATGGCGAGCCTCTGCCCGATTGGCATTATCTGATCAGTGGCGACCGCGACACGGTGCACCGGGCGGGCATCTCGGTGGTCGATAATCGCGAATTCGGCCGCGCCGTTTCGGAGACCATGGCCGGACCGTTGGAAAACCATATCATCTGGCCCAAAGACGAAAAGTTCGATGGCCTCTGAACCCAGGCAAGGGGGCCTGGCCCGCATTCCCTGGCTCGGTCGGGGCTGGCGCGAGTCGCCGACGGTCAGGCTGGGCGATCGCGATGTGCCGATCACGATCCTGCGCCTGCGCCAGGCCCGCCGCATGACCTTGCGGCTCACCCCCGACGGCAGCGTGCGTATTTCCATCCCGACCTGGGCACGCAGCGCCGATGCGCTGGCCTTCGTGCGCTCCCGCGCCGATTGGCTGGCCGGGCAACTCGCCGCGCAGATCCAGCCACTGCCGATCGGGCCGGGCGCAACGCTGCGCTATCGCGGCGAGGCCCTGGTCGTGGATTGGCACCCCGAAGCGCCGCGCCGCCCGCTCTGCCGCGACGGCGTGCTGCACATCGGCGGCCCCACCGAAGCGCTGGCAGCGCGTTTGCGGCGCTGGCTGGAGACCGAGGCGCGGCGGTTGCTCACCGAAGACTTGGCCCATTACGCCGCCGCTGCCGAGCAGCCCGCACCCCGGCTGATGCTATCCAACGCCCAGCGACGCTGGGGCAGCTGCTCCTCCAAAGAAGTGATCCGGATCAACTGGCGGCTGATCATGGCGCCCGACGCAGTACGCCGCTCGGTGGTCGCGCATGAAGTGGCGCATCTCCTGCACTTCGACCATTCGCCACGCTTTCATGCGGCGCTGGCGGGGCTGTTCGAAGGCGATATCGCGGCGGCCAATCTCTGGCTGAAACGCGAGGGTCGCGGGCTCTATGCAGCGTTTGGCTGACGGGTTGCCGAATGCGGCGGAAGCGCCGCCGATCCGACGCCGGGTTACAATTGTTTACGCTCCAGGCGATTGACGGCTAAGGTAAACCACAGTCTTGACGCAACTTCTTGAGTTCGCCAGACCGTTGAGCGTGCAAGGCTCGACGTGAGATCGGGATGCGCGATCGCGGTAATATTGCGAGGGGAAACAACATGGTTGCACTTCCAAAACGTCTATTCGCGGAATTTCTCGGCACCTTCTGGCTGGTCTTCGGTGGCTGCGGCAGTGCCGTCCTGGCTGCTGCTTTTCCCAGCCTGGGCATCGGCTTCGTCGGCGTCAGCCTGGCTTTCGGACTGACCGTGCTGACCATGGCCTATTCGATCGGCCATATCTCGGGCTGCCATCTCAATCCGGCGGTGACGATCGGGCTATGGTCGGGCAAGCGCTTCCCGGGAGCGGAAATCGTTCCCTATGCGGTGGCGCAAGTGCTTGGTGCGATCGTGGCGGCGGGCGTGCTGCTGGTGATCGCGCAAGGCAACCCTGCCTTTACGCTCGGTCCCAGCTCGCTGGCGGTGAACGGCTATGGCGATCTGTCGCCCGGCCACTTCGCCCTGCAATCGGGCCTGATCATCGAGGCGCTGCTGACCTTCTTCTTCGTCATCGTTATCCTCGGCTCGACCGATACCCGCGCTCCTGCCGGTTTCGCCCCGATCGCCATCGGCCTGGCGCTGACCCTGATCCACCTGATCAGCATCCCGGTGACCAACACCTCGGTCAACCCGGCACGCAGCACCGGCCCCGCACTGATCCTGGCCCTGGTCAAGGACTCGGGCGCGCTGAGCCAGCTGTGGCTGTTCTGGGTGGCCCCGATCATCGGCGCTGTCCTGGGCGGCATCGTCTATCGCGGGTTCGCTGGCGAACCGGCTGCGCCTGCGATCACCGGTGAGCCGCTTTAGGGATTTGTAGGGGTTAGGTGCGAGGGGTGTCCCCCTCGCGCTCCCCGTCATTGTCTTCGTAGCGCACCATCTCGTTGTTTCGCCCTGCCGCAAAGCGGCCATAAAGCCTGCGGCGCAGCGACCTCGCCCAACGCAGAATGGATACTCGACGACGACATTAATGGGGTCTGGGGCCGCTGGCCCCAGGACTATCCCCTTTCCTACAAACTATCGGATCATAAAAAACCGATACCCCCCCTTCGTCATCATGCTCTAAGAGGAGCCGATGTCGATCTGGCGAAATATCAACCCCACAGGCGCTATCGGTGATTTCGTCGCGGTATGGCGCGGCGCGGGCAAGCTGCGCTGGCGCTTCATGCTGGCGGCCATCGCGGTATCGGCGACCTTGTTTTCGCTCATCGTGCGCGAGGAGGAGCGGATCGAACCGCGCCCCCCCGAGATCACCTATATCACTAGCTGGCGCGCCGACCGCAGCGAGGCCGAAATTCTTGCCAGCAACGCCGCTAACCGGCGGCGGCAGAAACAGCTCGCCATCGAACAGGCGCAGCGAGATCTGGAAGTGAAGAATATCTATAAAGCGATCGGCCGCGCCTCGGGGATGGATGTCGAGGCCATCGATCGTCAGGCCAAGGCGGAAGCGGCGGCATCCGCAGCAGCCGCCGCTAAAAACGCTTCTATCAAACACCCGTGAGCGCCGCTGCGGATGACGCCCGCTGGCTGGCGGCGGCGGCGCGGCTGGCGGCTCGCGGGCTGCCGCTCAGCCGGCCCAACCCGGCCGTCGGCGCTATAATTCTGCGCGAGGGCCGCGTGATCGGGCGCGGCTGGACCCAGCCCGGTGGCCGCCCCCATGCCGAGGCCATGGCGCTGACAGCGGTGGCTCAAACGGGAGGGGGCAAAGCCGCGCGTGGCGGCACGCTTTACGTTACCCTGGAGCCTTGCGCCCACGCCAGCCCGCGCGGGCCGGCCTGCGCCGATCTGGTTGCGGCGGCTGGCCTCGCACGGGTGGTGATCGGCTGCGAAGATCCCGATCCGCGCACCGCCGGGCAAGGCGCCGCAAGGATCCGCGCGACCGGCGCCGAAGTTATCCTGCTTCCCGCGCCGGAAGCGACGGCCAGCCTCGCCGGCTATCTGGCGCTGCGGCGTCGTGGCCGCCCCTATGTCACCCTCAAGCTGGCGCTGTCGCTCGATGGCTGCATCGCGCTCGCCGATGGCAGCAGCCAATGGATCACCGGGCCGGCAGCGCGTGCCCATGGCCATGCCCTGCGCGCGCGTCAGGACGCGATCCTGGTGGGCGGCGCTACCCTCCGCGCCGACCAGCCCCGCCTCGACGTCCGCTTGCCCGGCCTGGAAGCGCGCGGTCCACAGCGCCTGGTATTGACGCGTGGCAGCGTGCCCGAAGGCTGGACCGGCCTGCCAGACCCACAAGCGATCTTCGCGATGACCGGCATCCAGTATCTCATGATAGAAGGCGGCGCCGGTGCTGCAGCCGCTTTCCTCGCCGCCGATCTCGTCGACCGGCTGGTGATCTATCGCGCCCCGATCCTGGTCGGCGGCGGCAAACCCGGCCTCGCTGACATCGGCCTGACCACCCTCGGCGCTGCGCACGACCGCTGGCGCCTCGCCGATCATCGCCGGCTTGGCGTCGATGCGCTGGACGTCTATGAGCGCATGCCCAAGCTTCAGGCCCAAGCTTCAGGAATGATATGTTCACCGGAATAATCACCGCCCTCGGCACCATCCGCACCCGCCGCGAAAGCGGCGACCTTCACGCCGTGATCGACTGCCCCTTCGATCCCGCCCATATCGCCATCGGCGCCTCGATCGCCTGCTCGGGCACTTGCCTCACCGTGGTCGATCGCGGCGGCCATGCCGGCGACGCCTGGTTCGCGGTCGATATCTCGGGCGAAACCGTGAACCGCACCGTGCCGGGCCGTTGGCAGGAGGGTCAGCGGCTCAATCTCGAACCTGCGCTCAAACTGGGTGACGAACTCGGTGGCCATATCGTCACCGGCCACGTCGATGGCGTCGGCGAAGTGGTCAGCGTCAGCCCGATCGGCGAATCATGGCGCATCGACATCGCCGCCCCGCACGAACTGGCACCTTATCTCGCCGCAAAAGGGTCGATCACCGTCGACGGCGTCTCGCTCACCGTCAACGAAGTCACCGATCACAGCGACGGCAATTGCCACTTCGCCCTCAATATCATCCCACACACCGCCGAGGTGACGACGCTGGGCTCGCTCGCAGCCGGCAGCAAGGTCAATCTCGAGATCGACGTGCTGGCGCGATATTTGATGCGGATGCAGAGTTTGCGGTCCTAGAAGACGAAAGTTTCCCGAAGCTAACCAGGGAGAACCAGGCGTGCGGATTGTCTTCGATGGTCGACAAGTCGAAAGCCTCGCCCCCAAGATCGCCAAACGGATCGCCCCCGATGCCGGCAGCCCGCTCGCCGAGGGAGTCATATTGCCCGCCGACCAGATCGTCGCCACCGTCGCCCGCCAATATCGGATGGGCCTTGGCCGGGCGGCAAATCTCGCTTCAACTTTTGCTACCGCATTCGCTTGACCCCCGAATAGTCCTGCTCCGGCACCTTCTCGCTGCGCCCGAAGAAGCGATCGAGATCTTTCGGCGTGGCATCGGCCACGCTCCGTTGGGAGGCTTCGCTGAATTCGCCGAACACCCGCTCCTTGGCTTGTCTCACCGCCGGCCGGGCGGCGATCGCCTCGCGCCAGCGCTTCATATGCGGATACTCGGCCTGGTCGAAGCCATGGCGATCGATATATTCGGCCCAGGGAAAGGTGGCGATGTCGGCGATCGAATAGGCATCGCCGGCAATCCACTCGCGATCCGCCACCCGGCGATCGATCGCGCGGTATAGCGTCTCGGCGACTGAGCCATAGCGGCCGAAGCCATAAGGCTGGCTATTTTCCGGCAGCAGACGGAAATGGGTGAACTGCCCCAGCATCGGACCGATGGCGGACATCTGCACCATCAGCCACTGCATCACCTCGTAGCGGTCCGGGCCGTGGTCGGGCAGGAACTGCCGGTAGTGTTCGGCGAGCCAGAACAGGATTGCCCCCGATTCAGCGAGCGGTCGGCCCAGCGCCGGATCGACCAGCACCGGCACCTTGCCGAGCGGGTTCAGCGCCTGGAAGGCGGGGGTGAACTGCTCGCCCTGGAATACCGCGACATATTGGAGTGCATAGGCAAGGCCCAGTTCCTCGAGCATGATCGCCACCTTGATGACGTTGGGGCTGGAAACGCCGTAAAGTGTGATCGGGGCTGGATCGGTCATGGCATGCTCTCCACATTTATCGACAATGGTTGCAAGCCTCCGTGATAGTTCGGAGTTCCCGGTGATCCAAGTCTCATGGACGCGGCGTAGAAAGAGCAGGCAATCTCGGCTTGTCGGAGTACCCGGCGAGCGGTACGCTCATACCGACTTGGCCGGGGAGCCCGCACCGTGTCCGACATGATCGATCCCTCACCACCCACTGGCGGTGATCTCGTGCGCCGACATCGGCGCTCCACCCGCATCTGGCACTGGCTTAACGCCTGGATATTGGCGGTGATGCTGATGAGCGGGCTGATGATCTTCAATGCTCACCCGCATCTCTACTGGGGGCAATACGGCGCCAATTTCGATCGCGCCTGGTTCGAGATCGGCGCCAGCGGCGGTTCCGGCACGGTCCGGATGGGCGCGCTGACGCTGCATACCACCGGCCTGCTGGGGCTGTCCTACGGCGCCGATGGTCATGCCAACTCAGTAGCGTTCCCTGGTTGGATCACGATCCCCTCGCATTACAGCCTGGCCGACGCTCGCATCTGGCATCTGGCCTTCGCGGTGCTGCTACTGGTGGCATGGCCGGCCTATGTGCTTGTGTCCCTGGTCAACGGCCATGTCAGGCGCGATCTGGTAATCACGCGCCACGAATGGGCGCCGGCGCATATCTGGCACGATATCAAGGAACATGCGCGGCTGCGCTTCCCCACCGGGGCTGCCGCGCTCCATTACAATATCCTGCAGAAACTGGCCTATGGCACGGTGCTGTTCGGGCTATTGCCGCTGATCCTGCTCACCGGCCTTACCCTGTCGCCGGGCATGGACGCAGCGTGGCCATGGTTGACCGTGCTATTCGGCGGACGGCAATCGGCACGCTCGTTGCATTTTCTCGCCATGCTTGGGCTGATCGCCTTCTTTATCGTCCATATCGTCATGGTGGTGTTGGCCGGACCGTTCAACGAGGTGCGCTCGATGGTCACCGGCTGGTACCGGCTGCCGCGCGCACGGCACCCTGTCATCGTACCTGCGCCCGAGTCGGGGAATTGAGCGCTCCCCTGCTCTCCCGGCGTCGGCTGCTGGGCGCTGGCGCGCTGGGCACCGCGGGCCTGCTCTCGGGCTGCGACAAGCTCGGCGACAATCCCGGTTTTCGCGGGCTGCTCGAAGATGTCGGGCAAGCCCATCGCGCGACACAGCGGCTGCTGATCGGGCGCACCGCGCTGGCCCGTGAATTCAGCGAAGCCGAGATGTCGCCGATCTTTCGCAGCAACGGCAGCGTGGATGTCGCCGACCGCGCTTACCAGACCCATGTTGCGCAAGGCTTTGCCAACTGGCGGCTGCAAGTCGGCGGCCTGGTGCAACACCCGCTGGCGCTGCCGTTGTCAGCGCTCCAGGCGATGCCCCAGCGCCAGCAGATCACCCGCCACGATTGCGTCGAAGGCTGGAGCGCGATCGCCAAGTGGCAAGGGCCGCAGCTCGGCGCGATCATCGCCCAGGCCGGGCTGCTGCCGCAAGCGCGCTATCTGGTGCTGCATTGCGCCGACACTTTGCTGGACGCGCCCTATTACGAATCGATCGACCTGATCGATGGCTTTCACCCGCAGACGATCCTCGCCTGGCGCATGAACGACGCCCCGCTGACCGTGGCCCATGGCGCCCCGATCCGGCTGCGGGTCGAGCGCCAGCTCGGCTACAAGCAGGCCAAATACGTCATGGCGATCGAAGCGCGAGCCTCCCTGGCCGGACTTTATGGCGGCAAGGGCGGGCTCTGGGAGGATAAGCGCGGCTATCAGTGGTATGCGGGAATTTGAAAGATTAGTGCACGACGACCGAAACCCATCCGTCTATGCTGAGCTTGTCGAAGCACTGCCTTCTTCTAGTAACCCACAGAAAAGAAAGGCAATCCTTCGACAAGCTCAGGACGGACGGGAAAAGATACTTGGGTCGCGATTAACCCAACTTCGATATAGGAGAGCAACGCGGCCTTGCTTCAGCCGATCACTCGCCGTTCCTTCAGCCCGCTAATTTCATCCCAGGACAGGCCGAGATCGAGCAGCGCCGTCTCGGTATGCTCGCCCAGCTCCGGCGCCCGCAAAGGTTGGGCGCTGCGCCCATCGAACTGCGCCGGCGATGTCACCAGGCTGAGGTTCGTACCGTTCACCATTTCGACCTCGGCCATGTAGCCGTTAGCCGCGACCTGAGGATCGTCCAGCACCTCGCGCGCGGTCTGCATCGGCGCCCACACCCCCTTGGCGGGTTTGAGCACCTCGCACCATTCGGCATAATCGCGGCTGGCGAAGATGGCATCGAGCGTCTCGACGCATTCGCGGGCATTGGTCTTGCGCGTGGCCATGTCGATGAAGCGAGGTTCGTCGATCAATTCGGGATGGCCAAGTACCTTGCAGAGATCGGGCCAATAACGATCCCCCTCCATCATGTTGAGGTGAATGAAGCGCCCATCGCGAGTCCGATAAGGCCCGGTCATCGGGTTCCACGTCGCCTTGCGATTGTGAACGCGCGGTGGCGCCTCGGGGTTCTGTCCGGCATGGGTGATTTCCGGCTGCAATTGCCACATGCCGACATTCATCAGCGACACATCCACCACCGAAGCCTCGCCGGTCGTCGCCCGCTTGTACATCGCCGCCGCGATCGCCCCCGCTATGGTGAGCCCGCCGACGACATCGCCGAACGCCGGCCGCTGCATCACCGGCTGCTCGGCCTGGGGCGGCGTGAAGGCCGCGCCGAGCCCGGCGCGCATCCAATAGGCCGCCGCGTCATAACCACCGCGCTGCACATCCGGCCCGCGCGCGCCATAGCCCGACCCGCGCACGTAAATGATGTCGGGATTATGGGCGCGGATATCCTCGACGTTGATCTTAAGCCGGCTGCGCGCATCCGGTCGCATATTGGTCAGGAAGACATCGTAATCCTTGACCATGCGGTACAGCAGCTCGCGCCCTTCGGGCTGTTTGAGGTCGATGGACACCGACTGTTTGCCACGGTTGGTGAGCTGGAAACTGGCGTCGATACCGCCATGAGTAGAATGCAATCCCAGGGTGACGAGACTGCGATAGGGATCGCCCGTCTCCGGATGCTCGATCTTGACGACCTCTGCCCCCCATTCATGCAGCACGCCTCCAGCGATGGGGACGAAAACATGGCTGGCGATTTCCAGAATACGCACGCCCGATAGCGGGCCCGACGGCTGAGTCATCACGCAATACTCCCAAGCACCGCCCCAGGTACCGCCATTATGCGGACGACGGATTATAGGTCCAGCCTTAGTCCGGAGCGGACATAAAACAAGCAGTTGTTTGGGTCGAGCCCGGCGCTTATGCTGAGTCGCATATTACCAAATCTCGGCCCCCCGGACCGAGCAGAACAAGTCCCGACCAACGAGTCGGATCATCGCAAGAGAGGAATGGCGAAATGGCGACAACCGCACAATTGGAGTCCCAGGTCGATCGGCTGGTCAACATGGTCGAGGACGAGAACCCGTTCGAGGCATCTTTCGACGAGCTGCGCGAGGCACAAGCTGAGGCGGTGAACGAACGGTTCCAGAGCCGGGTCGACCAGATCAAACTGCTGCGCAACCGCGCCGAGGAAGGCGGCGTCTCCGAGATTCGCCGCATGGAAGACATCGTCCCCCTGCTGTTCGCGCACACGGCGTATAAATCTTATCCGGAAAGCTGGCTGGTCGAGGAAAAATGGGATCGCCTGGGCAAATGGCTCGATACGGTTTCGACCTATCGGGTGAAGCCGATGGATACCAGCAAGGTGACCGGGCTCGACGATTGGCTGAATCTGCTCACCACGCAGGAGCACTATGTCTCCTGTTCGAGCGGCACCACCGGCAAATGCTCGATGATGAATGCAACGGCGATCGATCTGGATTTCTGCGGCCGCGCGCTGCTCGAAACGATCAAATGGGCCGGGCTCAAGCCCAATCAGGACCGCATGATGATCAGCTGCGGCCAGGTCGCATCGACGCCGCGCAACACCGCGACCGGCAGGCCGATGTTCGAGGCGCTGGTCGATCCCTCGGTCACGCCGTTCCGGGCCGATGCGCCGCCGATCACCATCGGCAGCATCACCGAGATGGTAGTGATGCGCAAGAAGATCGCCGAGGGCAGCGCCACCCCCAGCGACATTGCCTATTTCGAGGAAGTGGCGGAAGCGCGGGCGAAATCGGTCGCATCGGTGACCGAACAGGCGGCCGATGCTCTGATCGCCAATCGCCACCGCAAATTGCATATCACCGGGCTGTTCGGGCCGATGTACCAGGTGGCGGCGCTGCTGCGCGAGCGCGGCTTTTCGGGCAAGGATTTCGCCGAAAACAGCACCTATATCAGCGGCGGATTGAAGCGCATGGCGGTGCCCGATAATTATCAGGACATCATCCTCAGCACCTTCAACATCACCCCCGACCGCATCGCTCACGCCTATGGCATGCAGGAAATCAACACCACTGCGCCGCGTTGTCGTCATGGCCGTTATCACGTCGCCCCGTGGGTCGTGCTGTTGTTGCTCGACGAGTCCGGCGAAAACCTGATTGCCCCGCCAGCGACGGGCGAAGTCGAAGGCCGTGCCGCCTTTTACGATCTGTCGATGGATGGCCGCTGGGGCGGGGTCATTTCCGGTGACAAGATCCGCGCAATCTGGGAGCCATGCGCCTGCGGCAATCGCAGCCCGTCGATCGCCCCCGACATCCAGCGCTACGCCGACCTCGCCAGCGGTGACAAGATCGCCTGCTCAGGCACCATCGACGCCTATGTTCGGGGCGTTACGTGAGCGTCTGATTGGAAATTAGCTGCGCTAATTTCAGTCTGTGCCGTCCCGCTCCCCCGGCCCAGCCACCCAGTTAAGGTACCCTGTGGGTGGTACCAACCGGGGGGGGGGGGACGGCACAGACTATCCGAAACGAAGTTTCGGGTCAGGCACTAAGCGTCTCCGAGGGCTTTTGCTCCTTGAGCCGGGCGACCTGCTCCAGAAAGCCCCTGGTCCCGAGCTGCACGCGCCGCACGATCCGCTTGCCCCGCGCAAGTTCGGCGACTGCGGTGCGGGCATGCTGGATCGCAAGATTGTTCCAGACCACCAGATCGCCTTCGCGCCAGACGTGCTCATAGCGCCGCTCGGGCGCGTAGAGCGTGGCAAAGGCCTGCTGCAGGATTTCGGCGCTACGCTGCGGCGAGAGGCCTTCGATCAGATCGACGTGACCCTCGGTGACGAAGAGCAGCGGCTGGCCGGTTTCCGGATGGAGCATGCGCGCGGGGTGCCAATATTCGAACTCGGCCATGCCGAGATCGATGTCGCTGTCGCTGACGAAGACATGCCGCGCCTTGCGCCCGGCGAGTTCGCGCTGCAATTCCTCGGGTAGCAATCGCCAACCCACGGCATTGCTGATGTAAGTGGTGGAGGTCGGCCCGTCGGGTAATTCCTGGGGGCACAGGCTGATCCCCGCCAACGGATGTTCGAGAAAAGTGATGTCGGCGTGGAACGGCAGCACGAACCGCCCGGTGGGGTCGGCATTGTCCAGCACCGTCCAGCGCGTTCCTTCGCTGAGCACGGGGCCGAACCAGCCGGTCACTTCGACTTGCCGGTCGGGCGAGATCGTCCGGGCGCCACGGAAGATCACGAGATGATGCTCGAGATAGGCTTGTTTCAGCCGGGCGAGATCTTCGGGATCGCCTCCAGCCTCGAGATCGAAGTCCGCAACTTCGACCCCGAAACCCTGCGGCAAAGGTTTTATCCGCATACCTCTCTCCATTGTCTGTGCCGCGCAGTGTGAATTTAGCTTGCGGCCAAGTCAAATTGTGACGGGAACCCAAGGCGATGCGCATATTCGCCGCTCGCTTCAGGATCAGTATCGTTTCACGTATAAATACTTATTTTTTAACCGCCTTGTCGGCCTGCCCGAATTAACCACTATCACCGCCGCCCGCTCCATTAACCCATTGCGAAATTATGCTAAAATGGGAGGTAGCTGAGGCACGAGGGGTGGCCGCAATGCCGGTCGGATGGGAGTATTCGGCCCAAACCCAGCCCCAATTCGCTGACCCCTTGCACGAACAATTAAGACATGCCGCCTAGTGTGGGATGGTTAATGTTTCAGTTCAACCCATGCCCGTCCACGCCGATCATGCCAATCAACCTGGTATCGAGGAATGACTATGTTTAAGGCAGCCCCAGCGTTGGCTTGTACCGTGCTGTTCTGCACGGGGGCGACGCCCGTACTGGCGCAAGCGACGCCGGACGCCGTCAATTCGACCGGTGCCGTAGCTTCCGATCAGCTTGGCGACATTATCGTGCGCGCTCAGCGCCGCGACGAATCGTTGCAAAATGTGCCGGTCGCGGTAACCCCGGTGAGCGGCGACGATCTGCAGGCACGCAAGCTCAACGATCTCGCTCAGATTTCGCTGGCGCTGCCGAGTTTGTCGATCGGCTCCGACAACAGTTTCTCGATCCGCGGGGTCGGCAGCCAGATTTTCGCCGCCAACGTCGATTCCAGCGTCGGCGTCGCGGTCGACGATGTCTCGCTGGGCGCGCCGCTGTTCATGAGCAATGGCATCCTTACCGATCTACGGTCGGTGGAAGAGCTGAGCGGCCCGCAGGGCCTGCTGTTCGGACGCAATGCTTCGGCCGGCCTGTTGAATATCGTCACGAACAAGCCGGTGATCGGCAAGCTCGGCGGCGATCTCGATCTCGAATACGACAATCGCGACACCGCGCCGGGCGGCCATTTCGGCGATGTCGCCAAAGCGACGCTCAACCTGCCGGTGTCCGAAAATTCGGCGTTGCGCGTCAATCTGGTGCAATCCTGGCAGGACCCGATCGTCAAGAATATCGACGGCAACGCGCCTGGCTCCGAGGATTTTCAGTCGCGTGTCGCGGTCAAGGCCAAATATCTCTGGCTGCCGGCAAACGCCGTCTCGGTCTATCTGATCGGCGATTACAGCAGGGAGCGCGGCATCGGCGCGATCTTCGACCGGGCGATGGGGACGGTCAGCCCCGTCGGCCTCGACGCCGTGCTCGCCGGTTTCGATGGCATCCATCCGGGGTCCAATAATCTCCAATTCGCCTCGGACGGCCTCAATCTGCGCAGCGTCGATACCGGCGGCGTCTCGCTTAACACCAGCTATGATTTCGCGCCCTCGCTCACTCTGTCCAACATCGCCGCCTGGCGTTCCTACAAGCTGTCGTTGGCGTTCGATTCGGATCTGTCGAGCCTGAATCTGCTCGATACCAATCAGGATCACGAGCTCTACAATCAATATTCCGACGAGTTGCGACTGGCGATTCGTCCCGGCAGCAAGCTCGACGGCCAGGCCGGCCTCTATGCCTTCAGATCGACGCTGACCAGCGACCGGGTTATCGCTGGCGACGGACAGCCGGTTTACAACTTCCCGGCGATCACATTCCCCGAACTCATCGGCGGGACGAACGATATTCATCAGATCGACACCAGCCTCGCGGCGTTCGGTCAGTTCAATTACCACCTGACCGACGCGCTCACCCTGCTGGCGGGCGGTCGCGTGACCCGTGACCGGGTATCGCTGGACACCGCGCAGGTAGCTTTTCCGCTGTCGCTGGTCGGTCCGACCACCGCGAGCCAACAGAGCTATGCCCACACCAATTTCAGTTACAAGCTGGGCGGCCAGTACAATATCACCCACGGCATCATGGGCTATGTCACTTACGGCACCGGCTACAAGGGCCCGACCTTCAACGAAGTCGCCTCCTATGTCGGGCAGGATCTGGTCGTCCATCCAGAGACCGACAATGATCTGGAATTCGGGCTCAAGAGCTGGCTGTTCGATCACAGACTGCGGCTCGACATCGCGGTATTCTTCGAGAATTTCGACAATTTCCAGGTCCAGGCCTATGATATCGTCGCGAACGGGCTGATCACCAAGAACGCCGCGCAGGTCAAAGCCAATGGCGTCGAAATTTCAGGCAGCACCAAGCCACTGCACGCCTTGACCATCAATGCCGCCGCGACCTTCCTCGATGCGAAGTTCAAGAGCTTTCCGGGTGCGTCCTGCTCCAATTCGCAGATCGCCGCCGGGCTGTGCGCGCCAAACGGCACCTTCAACGCTTCCGGAATGGCGACACCGGCTTCGGCCAAATTCACCTCGAGCCTGGAAGGCATTTACGAGATCCCGCTGGATGCCGGCCATCGGGTGCTGCTCGAAGGCAATTACTACCATCACTCATCGCTGAACTTCTCGCCGACGGGCAGCCCGCTGACCGAAGTCGGCACGGTGGACTTGCTGGGTGCAAGCATCGGGCTCGAATGGGCCGATTCGTTCAAGTTTTCGGTATTTTGCAAAAATTGCACCAATCAACTGGTGCCGACTTATCGTGCGCTTGACCCCACCGACTCGGCGCTGGCGCACGCCGATTCGCAGCAGAATACTTATGGCTACGACTCGGTTCGCACGATCGGCGCGGCGATCAACGCCAAGTTTTGATGGGCGATTGCACTCCCGGCGGGCGATGATCACCTGACGCCCAGCGCAATCCGGCGGCGAGCTATTTGCGGTGGAGATTGCCCGATTTAGTATTTAACATGCCCGGACGGCACGGCTAATCAACGCCGCTGTGGGCATGGGAAAACGCCAGTGAATGCAATCCTAGATACTGGCCTAGATACTGGCGCCGATACCGGCAGCCAAGCCAAGCGGGGCGGCGCGAAAATCATCATCACCGCTTATGGCAGCCTCGGGGTTGTCCATCCCTGCCTCGCGATCGGCCTGGCGCTCAAAGCGCGGGGCTTTGCGCCGCTGCTGGCACTATCCGCCAGCCATTGCGCCAAGGTGACAAATGCCGGGCTCGATGCCGTGGCGATCACGCCTTCGGTCGATGAGGTGGCCGCAACCGCCGCCGCCGAGTTGGGAATAACTCCGGCAGAAGCGATCGGCCGGGCCCTGGAGGACCAGGATTTCTTTATCCACAAGGTCTTGCTGGATTACCTGGAGCCGAGCATCGCGGCCCTGGAAGAACATCTGGCCGGCGCGGTGGCGATCGTCAGCGCCCGCCAGACGCTCGCCGGGCCGATCCTCGCCGAAAAATACGGCATTCCTTTCTTCGAACTGCATCTCCAGCCGATGGCGCTGCTTTCGGTCGATGATCCGCCTTTTGCCAAGGGCATGGAAGTGCTGACGCGCCTGCCGGTGAAACCGCTGAGGCGAGCGTGGAATCGGGCCTGGATCGCGCTTTTTCTGAAGGTACTGCACCGTCGCTATGCGCCGCGCGTCAACGCTGCGCGCGCGAAGTTCGGCTTGGCCAAACTCACTTCGACGCCGTTTTTCCAGATCAACCTCAAACCGGTGATGTCGCTCGGCCTATGGTCATCGGCTTTCGCGCCGATTCCTGCGGATTTCGCCGGAGCGTTGCAGCTTACCGGATTTCCGGGCTTCGACAGCGAAAGCGGGCAAAACGAAGCGCTGGACGAGGGATTGCAGGCCTTTCTGGCGAATGGCAGTCCGCCGCTGGTCTTCACCCTGGGTTCGCTGGCGGTCAATGCGCCAGGCAGTTTTTACACCGCCAGCCTGGAGGCAGCCCGGGCGATGGGATTACGTGCGGTATTTCTAGTCGGCGAAAACGAGCTTCCCGCCGCTCCCGACATCATTGTTCGCGACTACGTGGCGCATTCGCTGCTGTTTCCCCATGCCGCTGCGATCATCCACCATGGCGGTATGGGCACGACCGCCCAAGCGCTACGACATGGCATTCCGCAACTGGTCGTGCCGCATTTCCTCGATCAGCCGGACAATGGCCGGCGCATCCAGCAGCTTGGCGTCGGCGATGTCGTCAATAATGACGATTATACCAGCGTCCTTGTCGCGGAAAAACTGCGCAGCCTGCTCGGCGACGGTGCGGTCAAGGCCCGGGCTGTGCAGATTGCCGCAGCCGTCGCCGATGAGGATGGCGGAGCTTATGCCGCCAACCTCATCGCAGCGCGCTTACCCGTGCCCGGATCTCAGCATATAGACCAGGACAAAGGCCAATATCACTAACACCAGACTGATGCCGAGGACATATCGGACCACTCCCAGTTCGACACCCGATCGGGCTTCTTCCGGCTTGAGATGGACTTCATCGTCGCGACGTTCCACGGTGATTCTCCTGGAGCCTGCACTGAACGTGCCTGCTTACGAAAATCAACGCGTCAGCAGAGGGGCAGTTCCCCAACCGGCTCGCCCGAGAAAGTTACCGGCGGTCTGGACCGATCATCGTTTCGGGACGCATCAATCGATCGAAACTGCCCTCATCGATCAGCCCCGTGGCGCGGGCGGCGTCCTTCAGCGTCTGATCGTGAGCCGCAGCATATTTGGCGATCTCGGCGGCCTTCTCATAACCGATTTCGGGAACCAATGCGGTCACCAGCATCAGCGAGCGCTCGACCAGTTCGGCCAGCCGATGGCGATTCGGCTCCAAACCTTCGACCGCACGGATAGTGAAGCTGGTGACCCCCACGTCAAGCAGATCGATCGCCCGCAGGACATTGGCCCCGATCAGCGGTTTATAGACATTGAGTTCGAGCTGCCCCGACATCCCGCCGATCGCGACTGCGGCGTGGCAGCCCATGACCTGCGCCGCGACCATGGTCAGCATTTCGCATTGGGTGGGATTGACCTTGCCCGGCATGATCGAGCTGCCCGGCTCATTCGCGGGCAGGATCAGTTCGCCGATACCGGCGCGTGGTCCGCAAGCCATCAGGCGGATATCATTGGCAATCTTGGTCAGTGCGCCGGCAAGGGTAGCCAGCATCGCGGACACCGCGACCAGCGCGTCATTGCTGGCCAAAGCCTCGAACGCATTGCTGGCGGGTTGACAGGACAGCCCGGTAATCCGGCTGATTTCGGCGGCGAAATCCCGCGCAAATCCGAGGGGCGCATTAAGTCCGGTACCGACAGCCGTTCCGCCCTGGGCCAGCGCCAGAATATCGGGCAGCGTGCCATCGAGGCGACGGCGCGCCTTGGCGATCTGTTCGGCATAGCCGGAAAATTCCTGGCCCAGCGTCAGCGGCGTGGCATCCTGCAGATGCGTCCGCCCGATCTTGACGATCTGCGCCCAGGCCGCCGCCTTCGCGGCCAACGCCGCCTCCAGCCCGGCCAGCGCCGGATCGAGGCGATGGATCAGCGCCTCGGCGGTCGCCAGATGCAGCGCGGTCGGAAAGCTGTCGTTGGATGATTGCGACTTGTTGACGTGATCATTGGGATGCACCGGCGCCTTGCCACCGCGCCGCCCGGTCAGGATCTCATTGGCACGCCCGGCGATGACCTCATTGACGTTCATATTGGTCTGGGTGCCCGAACCGGTCTGCCAGATTACCAATGGAAACTGATCGTCATGCTGTCCCGACGCTACCTCCGCCGCCGCCTGCTCGATTGCCCCCGCGAGCCGTTCTTCCAATCCATGCGCACGGTTGATTCGGGCCGCCGCCAGTTTGATCCTGGCAAGCGCGTGAACGATCGCGAGCGGCATCCGCTCTTCGGCGCCGAACGGGAAATTTCGCAAGCTGCGCTCGGTCTGTGCCCCCCAATATTTGTCGGCGGGGACGTCGATCTCGCCCAGGCTGTCCGCCTCGATCCGAATGCCGTCAGTCATGATCACCCCCGCAAGGCAAATGGGCCGCGTTGATGGGGGTTTACCCGCAGGAAGATATCATGGCGAGGAGCAAAGCGGTGCGGCAACCCCGAAGCTCCGCTCGTCGAGCAATGCGATTTAATTTCGCCGCTTCAGGATCGGTTTCGCGATTGCGCCGTTTCACCTCCTAACTCATGTTTCTGGAGGTTGTCCGTGCTGATCAAAGCAGGCTTCAATATCGAATTCGGTACTAACGCGCCCACGCCGATGAGCGTGCTGATGAGCATTCACCCGTCGCGCAATCGCGATCTGGTGACCCCGCAGCGGATCATGGCAACACCCGATCTACCGCTCCATCACCACCTCGACAGCTTCGGCAACACCGCCACCCGGCTGACCTTGCCGGCTGGCGGTGCCCGGCTCCATGCCGAATTCGTCATCGCCGACACCGGCCTGCCCGATCGCCGCGCGCCTGACGTGCCGCTGACCCCGGTGCAGGAATTGCCCGACGAAGCGCTGCCGTTCCTGCTTGCCAGCCGCTATTGCGAAACCGAGCGGTTGATGGATACGGCCTGGGCGCTGTTCGGCGGTATTTCGTCTGCGCGCGGCATGGTCGAAGCCATCGTCGATTGGGTGCACGATCACATCAATTTCGGCTATCATTTCGCCCGCAAAACCCGCACCGCCTGGGAAGCCTATCAGGAGCAAGTCGGCGTCTGCCGCGATTACGCGCATCTTGCCGTGACGCTGTGCCGCTGCATGAACATCCCGGCGCGCTATTGCACCGGCTATCTCGGCGATATCGGCGTGCCTCTGTGCGACGCACCGATGGATTTCAGCGCCTGGTTCGAGGTCTTCGTCGACGGCGAATGGTACACGTATGACGCCCGCCACGCCGAACCGCGCATCGGCCGCATCGTCATGGCCAAGGGCCGCGATGCCACCGACGTCGCGATCAGCACCAGCTTCGGCACGTCGTGGCTCAAGAAGTTCGAAGTGACGACGCTGGAAGTGGTCGAAGAACAGGATCGGTTGCTGCAGGCGGCTTGAGGATAAATGCGAGGGCCAGCGGCCCTCGCGCTCCCGTTCCTTGTCCTTGTCGTTCGACTTTTCCAGATGGCATTTCCCTGCAAAGTGGTTTGCCTGTTCAGTCAATCTGGGGCCAAGCTCTCTTCACCTTGCGATCCGGAATCTGCGGCGCGGCAAGCGCTGGTCGTGCGCCTGGCAGCGGAACGTTCCAGAATGCGTTGCCGAAACGAAGGGTTGCATAAGCCATCAAAACCCCCGCCGCTCGCGCAATAATACCAAAGTCACCTTTCGGCGTTGGCCAGGCGGCCCATAAGAATAGTGCACCCGCCACAACCCAGACGATAATCGCCTTGATGTTCGAGGCCGGGCTATCGGCCAACACCGTGATATTCGTTGTGCCAACCGCGTCCGGCAGGTCGCTCGACCTTGCCGATGCTTCCAGTTTTCGCCGGGAATTATAAGTGACAATGTATGTAAACCCGAAAAATAAAACGATCATGCCACCGAATATTTCAATGGATCGTATCGCTGATTTTACAGGATCGCGTTGAAAGACGACATCATTGAAATTCAATAAAGAAACATGCGGGTCCAATGTATCATATGCCACGGGTACCTGGTGCTGGGTTTCGGCAAAAACGAGGTGAGGATCATTCGGGCGATCGCTGCTCGTGAGATAGGCATAGTCTGTGACGGGTTGCGAGCCTGCCTTGTCTGATTTTGGTAGGAACTGGTACCTTACGTACTCACTACAACCATGCTTGCCGCAACTACCCATATAAATGTCGAGGACACTCGCCATAGTGCGTTGCCCATGATTCTTGATTTCCGACATTTTCATAGTAGAATTTATCGTGAATATTACAGTTGCAGAAAATGCCACTAAAAATACTACAGGAATCATTTTTAGTATTAAATTCAGGCTATCGATCTTTTTTTCCTTTTCACTGGCATAGATTTTTTGGGATTGATATTTTTTGAAAAAATATAAGCCGGCGATAACGGCTAGCCAAACAACCGCATCTCTGAAGAAGGGGCCATGGAGGATTAAATCTGAAGCAGAGGATGGGCGGAGGATAATCGGAAGGAAAAGTTGCGCCGCAAGCAGCGCGCCTACCAAGATATTTGAAATCCGCATTTCGCACTCACAGATTGTTGGCTTTCTCAAATATCGATGTGCAATAAAAATCTATATTTTCAGTAAATTCGCTGGGGACTGTCCCTTCCGAGGCGTCTGTAGGCGCAGTACAGGGGCTCTTTATCACCCTGAACGATCGGCAATTAATCCTGTCAGTGCAGAGATATAGCGGGGAGGATGAGCATCGCTCCGTATGACATAGCGTGGTCTGGAAACGGCTGCTGATTGAATGGGGCAAGCCTCCAAATCTCACTCCACCCGCTCGGTATGCACCACGAAATTCGTCAGCACTGCATTACCAAACGAGGTCGTCAGCGGGGTATGGGTGGCGTCCAATCCTCGCGCCATGACGATCCGGCCGATCCGGGGCACATTATGCCGTGCATCGAAGACATGCCAATTGCCGTCGAGATAGACTTCCATCCAGGCGCTGAAGTCCATCGGCGCGTCCGATGGCGGGACACCGATGTCGCCGAGATAGCCGGTGCAATAGCGGGCCGGGATATTCATGCAGCGGCATAGGGTGATCGCCAGATGCGCGAAGTCGCGGCAGACGCCGACCTGTTCCTGATAGGCGTCCCAGGCGGTGCGGGTCGGTTGGGCGTCGTTGTAGCTGAAGCTGATATGTTGGTGCGTGAAATCGACGATCGCCTGCACCTTCTCCCAGCCACCCGCGATACCGCCAAACATCGCCCAGGCCGTGTCGGACAAAAGATCGGTTTCGCAATAGCGGCTGCCGAGCAGGTACATCAGCACTTCGTCGGGCAAGCGATCGACCGGGGTCTGCGCGGCTGTGGGCACGATCGAATCGGGCAGCCCGGAATCGCGGATGGTGAAATCGCACGACAAGGTCACGTCCCCCGGCGGCAAGGTCAGACGCGAACGAACGTTGCCCAGCACATCGGGGTAATCATAGACCGGCACCTCAGGCGAAGTCAGCACCCGGTGCGGCGTCACCAGGTCCTTGTTGCGCGAGGGATGAATGCTGAGCAGCGCCAGCATATGCGTGGGCACTTCGCAGGAAAAGCTGATTGCATAGCCGGCCCTGATCAACATTTGCCCGCTCCTATCAAGGGGGTGTCATCCTGCTGGGCGTCTTCGACGAAGGCCTTGACCGCCACATCCATGCCCAGAAAGCTACCCGGAAAGCCGCTCCAGGTGCCCGAGATCGGCACCGCCTGATAAATATCGCGCGCCACCGCGACGCGGATCAGCCCGCGCGTGCCGATGATCGCATTCGTCGGATCGAACTCGACCCAGCCCGATCCCGGTAGATAGACACGAACCCAGGCATGGGTATTGCCGCCCCCTTCGAGACGCCGGGAGCCGCTGGGCCCCGAATCGCTGGAACTGTAGAGATATCCCGAGACGAATCGCGCCGCGAGGCCCAGCGCCCGCACCGCTTCGATCATCAGCATGGCATAATCGCGGCAAGTGCCCTTGCCTTTTGCCAAAGTCTCGATCGGCGTCTGCGTGCCTTTTTGATGGCGCGGCAAATAAGTGAATTCGCTTTTGATGGCATGGGTCATGTCGGTCAACATGCCCAGCGTGTCGGTTGTGCTGCTGCGATTGACGAAGCGGCGCGCCCAATTGTCGATCTGGCGGTGTGGATCGAGGTGCTGGCGCTCGATCGAGCGCAGCAGATCGGGCATTTCTTCCGAAGCATACGTGAAGGGATAGGCGCGCGCATAATCCTCGATATGGAAATCGACGAGGTCGTGAGGTTGATGCACCAGCCGGGCTGAATTTTCGATGTGAAGGCGCTTGGCCCGCCGCGCGAAAGTCGCGATCGCTACCGAATTGCCGAAAACATCCTGCAGCCAGCGCAATTCGCTGGGTTCGGGATCGATGGTCAGGCTGCTTTCGAGCAAGCGCTGGTCATAGCTTTCGCGCGGACGCACCATCAGTCGATGCTCGCCGAAGCTGGCGGGCTGGCTGTAGCGATAAGTCGTGGTATGCTTCAATTGCAACAATGGCATCGGACGATGAACACTCCCCTGAAATGATGAGAGCATGACCAGCATATGACCTTGCTCGGGCCCGGGGATGTCGCGCCCTTCCGCGTCACTAACACGGTAGGGCAGTCTTCGTTCCTTTTGATCGGCGATCATGCCGGCCGCGAGGTGCCGGCCAAACTCACGCGGCTAGGGCTGAACGAGGCGGATTTGTCGCGCCACATCGCGCTCGATATCGGCGTCTCAGCGCTGGGTCAGCGGCTCGCGGAACGGCTCGATGCCTGCTTCATCGAACAGCGCTATTCACGGCTGGTGGTCGATTGCAACCGCCATACAGATGCCATCGACGCCATGGCGGCGCACAGCGATGGCGCCCTCGTGCCGGCCAATCAGGGGATCGCGCCAGCCGAACGCGCTGCCCGGCAGCGGGAAATCTACTCACCCTATCAGGATGCGATTCGGGACGCACGGGCGGCGCGGCAGGCGGCTGGGCAAGCGACGGTGCTGGTTTCCCTGCACAGCTTCACGCCCCATCTGGCAGGGCAGGCACGACCCTGGGATATCGGCGTGCTCCATGATCGCGGCGATACCAGCTTTGCGCTGGCGATGCTGGCTGCGTTGCGGGCGCATAGCGAGCTCTGTGTAGGTGACAACGCGCCCTATCGCATGGATCACACCGATTATACCGTGCCTCATCACGCTTATGCGGCAGGCCTGCCTTACGTGGAGTTGGAGGTAAACCAGCGATGCTTAGCAGATCGCGCGGGGATCGAGAGTATGGCGGCACTCGTGGCCGATGCGCTCGGCGTGGCGCTCGGAGCTTAGCATATTTGCGTGAATGCGCCTGGCAGTGCATGGGCAGCCGCATTGATCGGCACGGGAGACGCAAATGGTGGAAACGACGGGCCAGCGGTCGGCAAGAGGCATTAAAGACCTCACCACCGGGCCGATCGCCAGCACCCTGCTACTGTTTTCGCTGCCGGTGCTGGGATCGAACATTCTGCAATCGATCAACGGCTCGATCAACGCGATCTGGGTCGGCCAGTTTCTCGGCGAAAAGGGGCTGGCTGCGACCGCCAATGCCAATCTGATCATGTTCATGATGTTCGCGCTGGTATTCGGCTTCGGCATGGCCTCGACGATCGTGATCGGCCAATGCATGGGCCGCCACGATGTCACCGGGATGCGGCGGGCGGTCGGCACCGGCATGTCGCTGTTCATCCTGCTGGGCGTGCTGGCGGCGGTGGTCGGCTGGCTGGCAGCGCCCCGCCTGCTGCACTTGCTAGGCACGCCAGCAGACGTATTTCCCCTGGCGCTGATCTATATAAGGGTGATGTTTCTGGGGCTGCCATCGGGACTGGTGACGGTGTTCCTGACGATGTCGATGCGCGGCATCGGCGATTCGCTGACCCCGCTGATGCTGATGGTGCCGGGCATGCTCGTCGATATCGGTCTCAACCCGGTGCTCATCCTCGGTCTGGGGCCGGCGCCTCGCCTCGGGATCATGGGGGCCGGCATGGCGACGCTGACCGCCAATCTGGTGTCCTGCATTCTTACCCTGACGGTCATCTATGGGCGAGACTTGCCGATACGATTGCGCGGGCATGAGTTTCGCTATCTGATCCCGACCCGCGAATATCTCGGGACCATCCTGCGCAAGGGCATTCCCATGGGGCTGCAGATGATCGTCATGTCGGGCTCGGCGCTAGTGATGCTGAGGCTGGTCAATCGCGAGGGGACCGACACGGTCGCCGCTTATGGCGCGACGAACCAATTGTGGACCTATATCCAGATGCCGGCGATCGCGATCGGCATGGCCGCGAGTGCCATGGCGGCGCAAAATATCGGCGCGGGCCGCTGGGACCGCGTCAACCGGATCGCTAACGCCGGGGTCGTCACCAATCTCGGGCTGACCGGAGCGCTGGTGCTGCTCACCGCGCTGCTCGACAATTATATCCTGCGCTTGTTCCTGCCCCACGCCGACGCCACGATCAGAATTGCCCACCACATCATGCTGCTCTCCAGCTGGAGCTTTATCCTGATGGGGCTGACGCTGGTCTATTCCTCGATCACCCGCGCCAATGGCGTGACCATGATCCCGCTCGCGATCATGGTGATCGCCTACATACCGGGGCGATTGGGTGCGGTATTCCTGCTTCAGCCGTTGATCGGCGCCGACGCGATATGGTGGAGCTTCCCGATCGGCGGCGGCCTGTCCCTCGCGATGACCGTGGCCTATTATTTCCAGGGCAGCTGGCGCAACGCCGCGTTGATGGCGCCGGTAGCGCTCGAAGAGGCCGAGGAATTCGTCCAATCCGAGGCTGATCCTGCAGGTCGCATGTTGCCGAACGGATAGGTTGTGTTTCTCGTAAATGCCTATCAAGCGCGCGACAGATAGGTTCGCTCCAGCGCCAGAGCCGCGATGCCTTGCCATTTCCACTCGTCATTGGTGACATCGACGATGACATTGGTCCTGGGCAGAACCCCTGGGAAACAATGCTCGCGAATGGCGGCGTGCATCGGATCGAGCGCATATTCCATCAGTCCGCCATGGGCGAAAAGCACCAGGACATTACCGGGATCGGTGCTGGTGATATGATTGGCAATCATCGCACCCAGGTGCGAGCCGGCCTCGGTCAATAGGCGCTGTGCAGGCACGTTTCCGGCCTGGGCGCGGTCGAGCACGGTTTCGAATTGCGCATCGATATCGCCAACGGCCATCAAATCGCTACGTTTCAAGGGGGGGCTGTGTTGCAATATCCCGAAAAGCGCCCCGTATGCCGATACGCATCCTCGGCCACCGCAAAAACACGGGCGCGCATCGAGCCCATAAGCGGTCTTGATATGCCCCAATTCGCTGTTGAACCCGTTGGTGCCTGCGACCGGCAGCCCATCAGCATAGCGTGCGCCGCCGATGGCATGCCCGACGTAGATCATCGTGAAGGAGGCCAGATCCTTGGCACGACCGAACCAGTGCTCCCCGCGGGCCATGCGCAGCATGTCGTTCTCGATGATCACCGCGATCCCCAGCCGGTCGGCGATGATGTGCGCGAAAGGCGTCGGTCCGGCGGCAAAGGTCGCCATGAAATGAACCTCGCCCTTCACGCTATCGACCAGCGCGGGCAAGGCCACGACGATCTGACTGATATCGTCCCGCGCAAACGGGCTGGCCGCAATAGCTTCCGCGAGATTGTCCGCCATACGGTCTGCCATCTCGGTCAGACTTTCGGGCGATAACCACGGCAGATCGCGGGCGAACAAATGATTGCCCATCAAATCCACAAAGCCGACGCTCATCGTATCGTCGGCGATGCTTACGCCGATGACGATGGCGGTGTCGGCGTTGACACTCAGGTCGATACGCGGCCGGCCCGGGCGAGTGCTGGCCTGGCGCTGTTCGAGGATCAGGTCGCGTTCGAGCAGATCCGCGGTCAGTTGCGTGATGGTTGCCCCTGACAGCCCGGTGATCGCGGGCAACTCGCTCCGCGAAATCGGCCCCTGGCGGCGGATAGCCTTGAGCACGGCGAGGCTGCTGGGGGTAAGATCGGAAGGGCGCATGGAACGCCTCATTCCAGATCAGCGGATAAGGCGCAAGGCGATCGGCGATAGTAAAAGTGTGAGACCGGTACCATGATGGGGCCGATGGCGATCGATCAATCAGTCAAGTTTGCAGGCGCGCATCAATTGGGCATCGAGCGTTTATGTGTTTTTGGCATGCCGCCGGTCGAGTTCGTAACCCTCGCTGCGGATCTTGACTGCCGCTGGGTGGGCATGGGCCTTACCGCCATGCGCTATTACAATCCGCATGGCTATCGCGACTGGTCGCTGCGCGACGATCCGGCGCTGCGCCGGGAAACGGTCAGTGCTATGCGCGATTCCGGAGTTGGCCTTTCCTTGATGGAAGGTTTCGGTATCCAGGCCGGAACCGACCCTCGCGATATGGCGGGCGATCTCGATATCGTCTGCGAGTTGGGCGGAACCCGGATCAATGCCGCGAGCATGGATCGCGATGCGCAGCGGACTTTCGATGGCTTCGCGGTGCTGGCCGAGATGGCCGATACACGCGGCATCGAGGTCTCGATCGAAATCGGGCCGGGCCCGGTGGGCAATATGGCGGCGGCGTTGAACGCAGTACGTCACGTCAACCGAAAGAACTTTCGCCTGCTCATCGATACGATGCATTATTTTCGGCGCGGCGGCAGCATGGCTGAATTCACCGCAGTCGATCCCGCTCTGATCGGCTATGTCCAGCTCTGCGACGCGCCGCTGGTTTCATCCTTCGCCTCCTATATGGAAGAGGCGCTCTACGAGCGCATGGTGCCTGGGACAGGAGACCTGCCCTTGCGGGATTTTTTGGCGGCGGTCCCGCCGGAGGTGATCGTCAGCATGGAAATTCCGCAACGCTCGCTTGCAGCGGCAGGCGTCGGCCCACACGATCGAGTCGGCGCTTGCCTCGATGCCGCACGGGCTTTGACGCGCGATAAGATGTGACACACTATGCGCCTGATAACCCGGAAGGAGAGCCGAGGATGGCCGAGCTGGAAGCGACTATTCCCGAATCCGTAATGGCTCAGATTCGGGCGCGTGAAGCAGAAGTGATCGGCAAGCCACCGCGCGTCGCCCCGCTTGACCGCCAATCGGTCGCCGCAGAAGTCCAGACGACGACTACAATGCTGCGTGGCGGCGTGGTCGGGGCCATGGCGCCATTGCCGCTTGAGGCGATCCCGGAAATCATGTTCGTCATGCAGCGCTATCCTGCGCTGTGGCAGCAATTGATCAACCTGACCCTGCAAATCCAGGGGCCCGACGCCGTGCTGCCGGTGCGAGATCGCAAGCTGACGATTCTGCGCACGGGGTGGCTGTGCCAGGCTCCCTATGAGTTCGGCGAGCACGTCAACCAGGCCAAGCGCGCCGGTTTCACCAGCGACGAAATCGAGCGTATCACCGTCGGCTCGCAAGCGCCCGGCTGGACCGACCACGAACGCGCCCTGCTCCGCGCCGCCGAGGAATGTGTGGCCACAGCGATGGTGAGCGACGAGACCTGGGCTACGCTGGCGCAGATGCTGAGTGACCACCAGCTCGTCGAATTGCTGGTGGTGATCGGCCAATTCGTCGCCACGTCCTATTTTCAGAATTCGCTGCGTCTGCGTTTGGAGCCGGCCAATCGCGGGCTATCCGCGCGTTGAAACCCCTTATGGCGGTGGTATCGGCCATTTGACTTCCGCCTTGGCGGCTCATCGGTCCATGCTAGGATACACCGGAAAATCACGGAGGGCCGATGAAATCGCGCCGCCGGATCGGGAAGGGAACGACGATGACCGCCAGAGTACTCGATGGCAAAACCGCACTTATTACCGGCGGCAGCAGCGGCATGGGCAAAGCCAGCGCCGGGTTGATGGCGGGGGACGGTGCAAGCGTCGTCATCGTGGGTCGCCGCGAAGATGTGTTGATCGCCGCCCGCGATGAATTGCGCGGCCAAATCCCCGGCGCCACCATCGAAGCCTTTGTCGGCGATGCCGCGGACGGCGCCTCCGTCCGGGCGATGCTGGCTTTCGCGCATGGCCTCGCTGGCCGCCTCGACATCATCGTCAATTCGGTCGGCGGCGGTGCTTACAAGCCGCTGCTGATGTTCGAGGAAGACGAGGTGATGGCCGAATATCGCATCACCGCGCTCAGCGCCTTCCTGCTCGCGCGCCATGGCGTGCCGCTGATGACGCCCGGTGGTTCGATCGTCTGCGTATCGTCTACTGCCGGCGCCCGTCCCTGCATGGGCCTCGGGCCCTACAATATGGCCAAGGCCGCGCTGGACATGTTCGTCGAGGTCGCGGCGCTGGAATTCGGCAGCGCCGGCATCCGAGTCAACGCGGCGCGACCCGGCATGACGCGGAGCGAGGGCACCGCATCGATGTTCGCCGACGATGCGCTGGTCAAGACCTTCACCGATATCACCCCGCTGGGCCGTGTCGGTGAATCGGATGATCTGGCGCGGGTGATCCGCTTCCTCGCCGGGCCCGAATCGGGCTGGGTGACGGGGCAAGTGCTCGCCGCCGATGGCGGACAGATCCTCAAGGGCTTCCCCGAGCCCGGTGCGATGCTCGACCTGATCTATGGAAACGAGGTGATGGCGCAAGTCCGCGCCGGCAAGGCCCCAGGCGACGCGGGCTAATTTTCTTAAAACCGCCGCGTGACGGAGAAGCGCGCCATAATCGGCTCCAGCGGGTGTTCATGGATATCGGCCCGCCCATCCGGATAAGCCGCAATTTCGGATTTAAGGCGGTCGACGTACCAGAATTCTGCCGCCGGCGCCTTGGTGTCGAGCATGTTGTAAATGCCGACCATGGCGCTCCAATGCCGGTCGATCGCATAATGCACGTCGAGATTGAGTTCGCCGTAGCCCTTACCGTTGACTTGCCCTGGCGCGGTGGGGGCATTGGCGCAGGAGGTGGCGACGCCGGGGAAATCATGGATCGCCGCCGCGTTCACGCAAGGCCCGGACGATAGCGGATAGCTGCCGAGAAAGCGGTATTCGAGCCCGCCGCTCCATGGCCCGAGATCGTGCAGATAAAGCGCCACCGCGCCGGTCGCGATCGGCGCGTCGGTGATGTATTTGCCCAGGTGCCCGGTGCCGTCATCGAAGGGTTGGGTGAAACGGGTGTGGTTGGCCGAATAGCTGCCGTAGAGTTCCAGCCATGGATTGAACTGCCAGGTGAGGTTGACCTCAAAGCCATAGCGGCGGCTGGGTGGGCCGGCTGAATCCTGGCCGACATCGGGGTCGATAATCGTCTCGGAACGCTGCCACAGATCATATAGCGCCAGCGTGAAGGTGAGGTTTCGCACGGGCTCGCTACGCAACCCGATCTCTTCGCCGACTTGCCGCGCGAGCAGCGGTGTATGGGGCAAGCCGAGATCGACGCTCCGATCCTGGTTGACCCCGCGCAGATCGGCGCTGTGAAAGCCCTCACCCGCCGAGGCGTAGAACTCGAGATGCGGCGAAGCCGTGAAGATCAAGCTGCCCTTGGGTTGGACGAGCCCCTGCGATTTTGTACCACCATTGGTGTAGCCGGCCGTTTCATGCAGCGCGGCGAGCAGATCGGTATCGCTGCCATGCTGATAATCGGCGCGCAATCCGAGGACGGTGCGGAACTTCGAACTCCAATGCGTGGTCGCTTGCAGGTAAAGCGCACCGGCGAACAGGCGCACCCGGTCGTTGTCGAGAAAGGCCGGCGGATCACTGCTCGATTGTGCCGCCGTCAACGGCACTTGCCCCTCGCTGGGTAGCCGCCCGACGCTGATTGTATCGTAGCGGCTCAGCGCGCCCGCCAGAATCTCGTTCGGGATCGAGCCGAGATCGAGCGGCACTGTATAGCGCAATTCCCCGCCCACGACATGGCGCCGCTCGAACTGGTCTTCCTGGTCGCCATGGACCGGATCAATCAGGAAATGGGTGAAGTCGCTGAAAAAATTGAGGCGATTGAAAATATAGAAGGCGCTCGCCGAAAGCTGCCCGGCGCCCTCATCGTGATGATATTCCCCGGACAAGCTCGCCCGCGTGGCATGGCCGCCATCGCTCGGATCGAGCGTGCCGAAGCGGTTCGACACCAGCCCCTCGGCGATCGCGCGCAACGGGATGTCGGTGGTGTTGGTCCAGTCCTGATGATAGCCCATCGCCGTCAGCGAAAAGCCTGCATGCGACGTACCGGCGCTGTAGCGCAGCACGCCATTGATCTTGCGGGCATCGTCGGGTGTGGTGAATGGGCCATCGTAATGTTGCAGCTCGACCGCGCCCAGCAGATCCCCCGCGCCGGCCGGCGCCGAGCCGGCGGCGAACAGCCGCTCGTAGCCCAGCGTGCCCACGCCCGCCGTGGCCTGAAACGGAATGGTGTCGCGATAGCCGATATGCACCGAGCCGACCGCGCCGAAATCGCCGACATCGGCATAATACGGCCCCTTGGTATAAGTGATCGTGTCGGCCAGTTCGGGGATCATGAAATTGAGGTCGGTATAGCCCTGGCCATGGGCGTGCGTGGGCTGGTTGATCGGCATGGTATCGACCCAGGTTTGCAGATCGGTCCCGTGATCGAGATTGTAGCCGCGCATCAGGAACTGGTTGGCCTTGCCCTCGCCGCTGTGCAGGGTGACCACCAGCCCCGGCACGGTTTCCAGCAATTGGCCGGGGCGATAGGCCGGGGTCAGCTGGATTTCTTGGTCGGCGACCACGCCTTCGCTGGCGGTTTCAGCGGTGCCCAGCAGCTTGCGCCGGGCCGCGATGACGAGGATTTCACTGCGCGCTGCGGGCCTCGGCTGTTCAGCGGTGGCTGGTTGTGAATTCCGGGCGGAGGAAGCTGGCGGGCATGGCGCATCCATGGCGGCACAGCGGCTTTTATCCTGAGCCTCGACGTTGGCCGCGTGAATCAGCGCAGGCGCCAGCATGCAACCAAGCAGAAATCTGCGCCGCCGGGGGTTTGCCATCAACTCCACGGCGCTTTCCACTTTTCCCTGCAGCCAAATTTGTACCCGCGCCCTGTGTGACGCGATATGTCTACCGTCAAGGTTGAAATACCGCAATCAGCGTGGTCCTTGCTGCCACCAATCGCCCAGCCCCCAATCAAGTCCCATATGCGTTAAGATAGCTTCATATCGTCTTCCCCGGCTTGACCCGGGATTAGGCTTTCTTGTGCGGGCACCTTGGAGAAAAAGCGAGCAATCCTGGCCTTCTTCGCTCCTGAATTACCCACCTTCTCTGCCACAGGAGCCTGGCCCCGGGTCAAGCCCGGGGCGACGAAA